>NZ_JBHTVQ010000047.1:58159-60849 GCF_042792855.1 Streptomyces sp. NPDC056600 | reverse complement strand
GGACCGGCTCCCTGCCGAGCCCGGCAGGGAGCCGGTCCGCGCGGCGAGGGACAATGGCCTGCGCAGCGCCCTCCGGCCGCCCGGCCGCGCCCGGGACGCCGCCGGACCCGAGGAGAGCCAGGCATGAGCCGAAAGCCCGTCGCCGACGACAGGCCGGCGGACGGCAGGCGGGCGGGGGAGCACCCCGACTCGCCCCGCGACCGGCACGAGGTCCTGCGTGCCGTCGGCGAACGCACCCGCGCCGGGAGCCGTCCCGGCGCCCGCGACGACGACCTGCGGCTCGCCCTGGTGATCGAGGGCGGCGGCATGCGCGGCACCTTCTCCGCGGGCATGGCGCTCGCCCTCCACGACGCCGGTCTGGTCGACGCCTTCGACGCCGTGTACGGCTCCTCGGCGGGCGCCATCACCGGCGCCTGGCTGCTCAGCGGCGCCCCGGAGCAGCTCAACGGCTGGGCCGAGCCCGAGTACGCCAACACCATGATCCGCCTGTCGAACTTCTGGCGCGGGCGGCCGGTGGTCGACGTGCGGACGCTGGTCGAGCACCTCTACGCCGAGGTGGCGCGGATGGACTTCCAGGCGGTCCTCTCCCACCCCGTCGAGTACCACCCGCTGGCCACCGACGCCCACACCGGGCTCTCCACGGACCTGCGTCCCTTCCTCGACGGCCCCACGGAACTGCGCCTGGCCCTGCGCGCGAGCGCCGCGCTGCCCTTCCTGGCCGGCCCGGCGGTCGAACTCGGCGGGCGGCACTACTACGACGCCGGGCTCGCGGAGTCCGTGCCCTACCGCACCGCCCTGGCCCAGGGGGCGACCCACGTCCTCGTCCTGCGCTCCCGGCCCGCCCCCAAGGACCTGCTGCCCGCGCCCGCGGCCGACGGGTCGGTCCGCCCGTCGTACGGCTCCCGCCTGGTCGCCGCCACCGCCCTGCGCCGCTACCCCAAGGCGCTGCACGACAGCTACTTCGCCCGGGCCCACCGGCTGCGGGAGGACGAGGCGCTGTTGTCCGAGTGCGACCGCGGGGGACCGTCCGGCCCGGACGGCACGGCGGTGATGTCGGTCCGGCCGGCGCTGGACTCGCCACGGGTGGGACGGCTCACCCGCGACGGCAGGCTGCTCAAGGCGGCGCTGGAGTCCGGCCGAGCCGCGGTCGAGCGGGTCCTGGGTCCCCGCGGGGCCTGACATCCCGACGGGACCCGGACGGGACGTGCGCCTTCGGGGCGTAGGCCCCCGGGCCGCAGGCCTTCGGGCCGCAAGGCCTTCGGGACGTGCGCCTTCGGGACGTCGACTCTTCCCCACGCCCGACAGGGGTACTCCGGGCCGGGAACCGGGGAGGCCGACACCTCCCGCAGCCCGGCCAGGAACACGGTGATCCCCATGCACCCGTCGTCGGACGACAGCGACGCCCTCGACCTACACTTCGTCGGCAACGCGACTCTGCTGCTCCGCTACCGCGGGCTCACGCTGCTCACCGATCCCAACTTCCTCCACCGCGGTGAGCACGCCTACCTCGGCCACGGCCTGCTCAGCCGCCGCCTCACCGAGCCCGCCCTGGCCGTCGGCGACCTGCCGGAGCTGGACGCCGTGCTCCTGTCCCACCTGCACGGGGACCACTGGGACCGCCGCGCCCGCCGCGGCCTCCCACGGTCGCTGCCGGTGGTCACCACGCCCCACGCGTCCCGCCGTCTGCAGGGAGTGCACGGCTTCCACCGGGCCGTCGGACTGCGCACCTGGGAGGAGTACACCGTGCGGCGGGGCGACGCCCAGGTCCGGGTGACCGCCGCGCCGGGGCGGCACGCCGGCCACCCGCTGCTGCGCGCACTGCTGCCGCCGGTGATGGGCAGCTTGCTCGAGTTCGGTCCCCTCACCGGTCCGCCCCGGCTGCGCCTGTACATCTCCGGCGACACGCTGGTGTACCCCGGACTCGCCGAGATCGCCCGCCGGTTCCCCGGACCCGACCTCGCCGTGCTGCACCTGGGCGGCACCACCCTGCCGGGCGGTCTGCTGGTCACCATGGACGGCGAACAGGGCGCCGAACTGGCGCGCCTCGTCGACCCCCGTGCCGTCCTGCCGGTCCACTACGGCGACTACACGGTGATGCGCTCCCCGCTCACCGCCTTCCTGGCCGAGGCGGAGCGCGCCGGTCTCGCCGACCGGGTCGTGCACTGCCGCCACGGTCAGCGCGCGGTGCTCGCACCCGACGGCGTGCCCCGGGTGGTCGGCCGCGCGGGCGAGCTGCCCGTTTGACCCGCCGTCCGCCGTGAAACCCGCCCCACGTCCGCACTTCCACGCTTCGACGTACTTCGGGAGGACCATCATGGCCACGGGTGAGACCGGCTTCAGCGATGTCGTCTTCGACCTGATCTCCGTGCAGTACCACTCGCTCAAGGCCGGGCACGACTACGGCCAGTACGTCCGCGACGCGGAGAACGCCGGGAAGACCGAGATCGCCGAGTTCTTCCGCACCGTGATGGCACAGGACTCCGACCGGGCGGTCAAGTGCCATCAGTACCTCAAGGAGCTCTCCGGGACCGAGGACGCGGGACCAGGAGCGAGTTGACGACGTGACGACGGAGGGCGGGGCATCGCCCCGCCGGAGAGAGGCGGGGGGGCGCCGGGGGGGGCCCCCCCCCCCAAGGGTTTGCGGCAAGCGAGCAAGGGGGCGGCGGGGGAAAACGTGGGGGTACCCCACG
>NZ_JBHTVQ010000047.1:0-58149 GCF_042792855.1 Streptomyces sp. NPDC056600 | reverse complement strand
GGGGTCCCCTGTTTGCGTTGTCCGCGTTTCCTGGTGTGGGGGGCGCAGCCCCCGGCGGGTGGGGGGGGGGGGGCGGGGGGGGCCCCCCCCCGCCCCTTCGTGTGGCCGTCAGGCTCGCACGGGGACGGCGGTGAACACGTTGCGTGACGCCCTGGGGCGTGGGGCGACAGGGGCTACAGAGGCGCGGGTGTAGGTCAGGTGTGCGAACTGTCCTACGGGAGGGGGTTGTCGGGGTGCGGACTTGCCCAACTGCCCGACAGCACGCGCGATCACGTGACTACTGTGAGTGTCCGCCACGCGGGGGCGTGGGCGTCACCCGCACGAGCGCCCCCGGTCCCTGACGCACCGCTCAGCACGAGGACGTCGATGTCTCACCTTCGCGCACCGGCCGACCGCAGACCGTCGCAGCGACAGCAGCAACTTCCGCCCCTCGGCCCACAGTTGTCCCGAATCGCGGTGCTGCCGCCGGTGGCGGTGGCGCTCGGGGGCGGGGCGGCCGTGCTGTTCGTGCTCCTCACCGCCGGCGCCCCGGGCGGGCCCGCCCTGTGGGCCGTGCTCGCCGGGGCGCTGGCACTCGCGGTGATGGCGGTGGCCACCGCGGCGGTCGCCGCGCGCCGGGCCGCGCACTCGGTGACCGGCCGCGTCGAGGAGCTCCGCCGGCAGGTCGCCGAACAGGCGGAGGAACGGAGGGCGGCCGCCGGGGAGTCCACGGTCTCCGACCCTCCGGACGGGGCGGGGGCCCAGGCGTCCGCTCCGGCGCCGGGCGGTCCGGCCACCGACGCGTTCGGCAGGCTGGCCGAGGACCTCGAGCGAGCGCACCGCGAGACGTTGGAGGTCCTGTCCCGGCGCGCGGCGACGACGGACGGGACGACGGACGACGAGGCGCCGGCGGACGAGGGCGAGCGGGGCACGGGGGTCGAGCACCGCATCGAGGTGTTCGTGAACGTCGCCCGGCGGCTGCAGTCGCTGGCCCACCGGGAGATCGCGGTCCTGGACGAGCTGGAGCGGGAGATCGAGGACCCCGACCTGCTCAGGGGCCTCTTCCACGTCGACCACCTGGCCACCCGGGTCCGGCGGCACGCCGAGAACCTGGCCGTCCTGGGCGGCGCGGTCTCCCGTCGGCAGTGGAGCGAGCCGGTCGCCCTCGAGGAGGTGCTGCGCTCCGCCGTCGCGGAGGTCGAGCAGTACGCACGGGTGCGGGTCGTTCCGCCGGTGGAGGGCACGCTGCGGGGGCACGCCGTCGCGGACGTGATCCATCTGCTCGCCGAACTGGTCGAGAACGCGACGGTGTTCTCCCCGCCGCACACCCAGGTGGCGATCCGCGCCGACGCCGTCGCGGCCGGGCTGGCGGTGGAGGTGGAGGACCGCGGTCTCGGGATGCCCTCCGAGGAGCAGGAGCGGATGAACGCGCTGCTCGCCGACCCCGGCTCGGTCGATGTCGCGGGACTCCTGGCGGACGGGCGGATCGGGCTGTACGTGGTGTCCCAGCTGGCCCGCCGGCACGGCGTCCGGGTCCGCCTCGGCGGCAACATCTACGGCGGCGTGCAGGCGGTGCTGGTGCTGCCGCAGACGCTGCTGGGACCGCCGTCGGCGGAACTGCCCCCGGCCGCCGAGGACGCCCCGGCGGACCTGTCCACGGCGGGTGACCCGGCCGGCACGGGGGAGTGGCGGCTTCCCGGACACGCGGCGCGGCACGGGGGGCGGCCGGACTCCGCCGCCGACGCGGACGCACCCGGCGCCCCCGCGTGGCACGGGGCCCGGCCTGAGACCGTGAGCACCGGCCCGGTGCCCGTGGTGTCCGGCCGCGGCGAGTGCGGCCCGTTGCCTGTCGTCGAGCCGGAGCCCGGGCCCGGGCCCGCCGAGGCCGTGCTCTTCGCTCCCCGGCCCGCGCCCGCACCTGTTCTCTCGGTCGACCTGCCGCCGCGGGAGGAGACCCCGTGGGGTGGTGACTGTGCCCCGGGCGAGCGCCTCGCCCCGTCCGCTCCGGAGCGCGAGGCCGAGCTGGGTGCGCCCGGTGCGGATGCGGTCCGACCGACGCCCCCGGCGGACCAGCCGTGGGACCGTGAAGCGGAGGGAGCGGTCGGACCTGCGGCGTCCTCGAGCGGTGCGGACGCGCGGCGCCCGGACGCAGGACCGGACGGGCCGGTGACCATGCGGTACCCGTCGGCCGAGCAGTCGTTTCCCGCGGACGCGCCGTGGAGTCGGACCCCCGACCCGCTCGGGTCGGCCGAGCACGCCGCTCCGGTGGCGCCGGACCGCTTCGCCGAGGTGTCCGGGACGCCGCCGCACGGTATTGACCCGTGGCGCTCCGCGGGGGACGCCCCGGCGGACCGCCCCGGTGCCGCACCCATCGGCCCGCCGACGCCGCCCTACGAGGAGGTGGCGGAACACCTGGACCTGAGAGCGGCCTGGCCGGAGCCGGAGCCGTCACCGGAACGCGCGGCTGCCGTCGAGGCCCCCGTCGTGCAAGGGCCGAGCCGGAGCGACGTCGCCGGGCGGCCGGGAGAAGAGGACGCCTGGCCCGTGCCGGTCGAGGCGTCAGCCCCGCAGGCCCGGGGCGAGGACTCCGCGGCGCGGTCGGACCGGCCCGCCTCCGACGCCCTGCCCGAGGCGTGGTGGCAGGCGACGCGCGCACCGGAGGAGGCGACGCAACTGGTGCCGTCGCCGCGGCACGGCGAGCACGCCGCCCCGCGGGCCGGGTCCCGGGGGCCGTTGCCCGTGCGGGAGCGGGACGGACGGGCGACGCCCGCGGGCGCGCTGCCCGGGATGCGGCCCGCCGCGCCGCCCGGTACCCCCACCGCACCCGGAGCCCTGACGGCCCAGGAGCCTTCCGTCGCCGTCCCGCCCCCACTGCCCCGCCGCCGGGCGCAGTCGCACCTCGCCCCGCAACTGCGGTCCCGGCCGACTCCCCGCGCCGACGCGGAGGCCATCGAGGAGGAGGCCGGACACGACCCCCACCTGATGGCCGCCTTCCGGCGCGGGGTCGGTCTGGCCGAGGCGTACGACGCGGAGTTCCCCGGCCCGGACGCCGGCGCGGCCACAGGTCACAGCGCCGGGACCACCGCCACCACTGCCCTTGGCGCCTCCGGAGCGACCGACGGCCGGGACACCCCCACCGGCCTCTGAGCAGCCCTGCCCGCCCCGGATCACCCCAACCCGTTCCCCCAGCCTTCCCGGACCCCCACCCCCACCCCCACCCCCAAGGAGTCGACCCGCCATGGCCCCCGATACGCACACCACCGCTCACACCGCCCCCCGTCCCGACCGCCCCGCCGACCTCGACTGGCTGCTGGCCGGCCTGGTCCGGCGCGTGCCGCACACCAGGAGCGCCGTGCTCCTCTCCTGCGACGGACTGGTCCGCTCCGCGTACGGCCTGGACCAGGAGGGCGCCGACCACATGGCCGCCCTCGCCTCCGGCCTGCACTCCCTCGGCCGCAGCGCCGGACTCACCTTCGACGACGGCGGCGACGTCCGCCAGGTGGTCGTCGAGCTGACCTCCGCCCTGCTGTTCGTCACCACCGCCGGCTCCGGCACCTGCCTCGCGGTGACGGCCGACAGCGCCACCGACGCCGCCGTCCTGGGCTACGAGATGGCCATGCTCGTCAAGAGCGTGCGCCCCTACCTGGCGACGGCCCCCCGGCACGCCGCCGCCCGCCCGCCCGTACCGGAGGCGACCGCGCCCGAGCCCGCGGTGACCCGGCGTTGATCACGGCGGCGGCCGACGACGGGCCCTGGCTCGACGAGCAGGCAGGCCGGCTCGTGCGGCCCTACACGGTGAGCAACGGCCGCACCCGGCCCACCGCCGACCTCGACCTGCTGACCCACGTGAGCGCGACCGGCCACCCGGCGACCGGCCATCCCGGCCCCGAGCACGGCCGTGCCCTGAGAATCGCCCGCACCCCGGTGACCGTCGCCGAACTCGCCGCGCGGCTCGGGCTGCCGGTGGCCGTCGCCAAGGTCGTGGTCTCCGACCTCGTCGAGGCCGGACTGGTCCTCGCCGAGGCACCGTCCTTCCGGCACACCCCCGCGGACCCCGCCGTGCTACGGCACGTCCGCGACGAGCTACGGCGACGCCTCTGAAGGCGCGTCAGGCCGCCGCCGTGCGGACACCCGGGCGGCGTCTGAAGGAATCCTGAGGCCGAGGTTAAGAAAACCTCGATGGACCCGGACGCCTCCCGTGCGGCATGTTCTAGAGGTAACCCAACCTCTTCCCCGTGCCCGGGCTGCTTCGCCATGCCCGGGCACGGGAACGCACGCACAGGAGCCGCATCGGTGAAGGCGCTGGTCAAGGAGAAGGCGGAGCCGGGTCTGTGGCTCACGGACGTCCCGGAGCCCACGATCGGCCCCGGCGACGTGCTGATCAAGGTGCTGCGCACCGGCATCTGCGGCACCGACCTGCACATCCGCGCCTGGGACGGCTGGGCCCAGCAGGCCATCACCACCCCGCTGGTCGTCGGACACGAGTTCGTCGGCGAGGTCGTCGAGACCGGCCGTGACGTCGCCGAGATCAAGCCCGGCGACCGGGTCAGCGGCGAGGGCCACCTGGTCTGCGGCCGCTGCCGCAACTGCCTGGCCGGACGCCGGCACCTGTGCCGCGCCACCGTCGGCCTCGGCGTCGGCCGCGACGGCGCCTTCGCCGAGTACGTCGCCCTGCCCGCGACCAACGTCTGGGTGCACCGCGTCCCCGTCGACCTCGACGTCGCCGCGATCTTCGACCCGTTCGGCAACGCCGTGCACACGGCGCTGTCCTTCCCGCTGGTCAACGAGGACGTCCTGATCACGGGCGCCGGCCCGATCGGCCTGATGGCCGCCGCCGTCGCCAAGCACGCCGGCGCGCGCAACGTCGTCGTCACCGACGTCAGCGACGAACGCCTCGACCTGGCCCGGAAGATCGGCGCCGACCTCGCCCTCAACGTGGCGCGGACGACGATCGCCGACGGCCAGCGCGAACTCGGCCTGCGCGAGGGCTTCGACATCGGCCTGGAGATGTCCGGCCAGGCCGCCGCGATGCGCGAGATGATCGCCAACATGACGCACGGCGGCAGGATCGCCATGCTCGGCCTGCCCTCCGAGGAGTTCCCGGTCGACTGGTCCCGGATCGTCACCTCCATGCTCACCGTCAAGGGCATCTACGGCCGCGAGATGTTCGAGACCTGGTACGCCATGTCCGTGCTCCTGGAGAACGGTCTCGACCTCTCCCCGGTGATCACCGGCCGCTACGACCACCGCGACTTCGAGGCGGCCTTCGCCGACGCCGCGGCCGGCAAGGGCGGCAAGGTCATCCTCGACTGGACCGTCTGACCCGCGGCCCCGGCCGTTCGCCGCCCCGCAACCACCCTCTGGAGCCTGGAGCCCAAGATGTTCGACTCCGTGCGCGACGACATCCGCGCCACCCTCGACGAGATCCGCGCCGCCGGCCTGCACAAGCCCGAGCGCGTCATCGGCACCCCGCAGTCCGCCAAGGTCGACGTCACCGCCGGCGGCCGCCCCGGCGAGGTGCTCAACTTCTGCGCCAACAACTACCTCGGCCTCGCCGACCACCCCGAGATCGTCGCCGCCGCCCACACGGCGCTCGACCGCTGGGGCTACGGCATGGCCTCCGTCCGCTTCATCTGCGGCACCCAGGAGGTGCACAAGGAGCTCGAGGCGCGCCTCTCCGCGTTCCTCGGCCAGGAGGACACCATCCTCTACTCCTCCTGCTTCGACGCCAACGGAGGCGTCTTCGAGACGCTGCTCGGGGCCGAGGACGCGGTGATCTCCGACGCCCTCAACCACGCGTCGATCATCGACGGCATCCGCCTCTCCAAGGCGCAGCGCTTCCGCTACGCCAACCGCGACATGGCCGATCTGGAGGCCCAGCTCAAGGCCGCCTCCGGGGCGCGCCGCAAGCTGATCGTCACCGACGGCGTCTTCTCCATGGACGGCTACCTCGCGCCGCTCGACGAGATCTGCGACCTCGCCGACCGGTACGACGCCATGGTGATGGTCGACGACTCCCACGCCGTGGGCTTCGTCGGGCCGGGCGGGCGGGGCACGCCCGAGCTCTTCGGCGTCATGGACCGCGTCGACGTCCTCACCGGCACCCTGGGCAAGGCGCTGGGCGGCGCCTCCGGCGGCTACGTCGCCGCGCGGGCCGAGATCGTCGCCCTGCTGCGGCAGCGGTCCCGCCCCTACCTGTTCTCCAACACCCTCGCCCCGGTGATCGCGGCCGCCTCGCTGAAGGTCCTGGACCTGCTGGAGTCCGCGGGCGAGCTGCGCACCCGCCTGGCGGAGAACACCGAGCTGTTCCGCCGCCGGATGACCGAGGAGGGCTTCGACGTCCTCGCCGGCGAGCACGCGATCGCGCCGGTGATGTTCGGGGACGCCTCGGTCGCCGGCCGGATGGCGGAGCTGCTGCTGGAGCGCGGCGTCTACGTGATCGGCTTCTCCTACCCGGTCGTCCCGCAGGGGCAGGCCCGCATCCGGGTGCAGCTGTCGGCGGCCCATTCCACCGAGGACGTGGAGACCGCGATCGCCGCGTTCGTCTCGGCCCGCGCCGAACTGGAGGGCTGACCGCCCCGGGGCGGACGTGTGCCCGGTGCCGGGCACGGTGCCGGGACACCCGCCGTGAGCTGAGACAATGGCAGCGTGATCGAAGCGCGGCGGCTGCACATCCTGCGGGCGGTGGCGGACCACCGGACGGTGACCGCGGCCGCGGCCGCGCTCTACCTCACCCCCTCCGCGGTCTCCCAGCAGCTCACCGCGCTCGAGCAGGAGACCGGGCACCGTCTGGTGGAGCGCGGCGCGCGCGGGGTGCGGCTCACCCCGGCGGGGGAGATCCTGCTCGGGCACACCAACGCGGTGCTCGCGCAGCTGGAGCGGGCCGAGGCCGAGTTGGCCGCCTACGGCTCCGGGGAGGCCGGCACCGTCACCGTCGCCGCCTTCGCCACCGGCATCGGCCTGGTCGTCGCGCCCGCGCTGACCGCCCTGGCCCGCAGCCGCCCCGGCATCCGGGTGCGGGTGCGGGACGCCGAGGGCGACGCCAGTCTGCCGATGGTCCTCGACCGGCAGGTGGACGTGGCGGTCGCCGTCGAGTACCGCGGAGCCCCGGCGGCCGGTGACGCCCGCCTCACCCATGTGCCGCTGTACGCCGAGCCGTTCGACGCGGTCGTGCCGACCGCCCACCGTCTCGCCGAGGCGGACCGGGTCCCGCTGGCCGACCTCGCCAAGGACCCCTGGATCGGCCCCTACCCGGGCAACCCGTGCCACGACGTGGTGGTCCTGGCCTGCGAGAGCGCCGGCTTCCAGCCGGACTTCGACCACTCCTCCGACGACTTCAGGGCCGTCGTCGCCCTCGCCTCCGCCGGCGCGGGAGTGGCCCTGGTGCCCCGCTCCGCCCTGCGCGGCACGGACCTGACCGGCGTGGCGGTGCGCCCGGTGGAGGGCGTGGCTCCCACCCGCCGGGTCTTCGCCGCCGTGCGCCGCGGCTCCGAGGCCCACCCGCTGATCAGCCCCGTCCTGGACGCGCTGGGCGAGGCGGCGCGCGGAGACTGGTGAGCGCGGGGCCGCCGACGCGCCGCCCGCCCGCCGTTGTCGGTGCCCGCCGCTACCCTGCGGGCATGCCGGACGCGCACGACGTACGCCGAATCGCCCTGTCCCTGCCGGACACCACCGAGAAGACGGCCTGGAGCATGCCCACCTTCCGGGTCGCGGGGAAGATGTTCGCCACCCTGCCGGAGGACGAGTCCTCCTGCGCGGTGCGCTGCCCCAAGGAGGAGCGGGACGAACTGGTCCTGGCCGAACCCGGGAAGTTCTGGATCGCCGACCACGAGAGCGCCTTCGCCTGGATCCGGGTCCGGCTCGCCGCGCTGGAGGACGAGGGCGAACTCCGCGACATCCTCGCCGACTCCTGGCGCCAGGCCGCCCCCACCGCCCTGCGCGACTCCCACCCGGAACTCGGAGTACCCGCAGGGGAATGAACCCGCCCTGCTCGCCGTCCCGGCCGTCCGCAACCTGCCGTGCGCCGACCGCCCCGCCGTACGCGGCGGCCCGGCCGCCCCGGTGCCGGAGACGGCGCCCCCGGCCCGCCCCGGGAGCTCCGGCGGGCAGCCCCGGGCGCCCCCGCCCAGGGACGCGTGGGGAAACCCGCGCGCGACCACCGTCCGGAGTACGGTATGGTTGCCATGCACGTTCGGCCGGGGGAAACCCCAGGTCAGACGGCAAACGGGACGTGGCGCAGCTTGGTAGCGCACTTGACTGGGGGTCAAGGGGTCGCAGGTTCAAATCCTGTCGTCCCGACTCGAAGGAGTCGTTGATCAGGGGCCGGTACCGGAGCAATCCGGTACCGGCCCCTGATCGTCGTGCGGGCACGGACGACCGTCCTCCCGACCCACGCCCTCACCCCGACTCGCTCCCCTCCTCGGGCGCCCGCCCACCCCGGTCGGGGAGGACGGGCGCGATGCGGCGGGCGGGTGCACGGCCGCCACGGGCGGAGAACGAGGACGACCAGGTCAGCTGACGCAGCCGATGTGGGCCATGGCCTGCTTGAGCAGCACACCGTGGCCGCCGGGCATCTCGTTCTGGACCAGCGGGGAGGCGGCCTCCTGCGGGCTGAACCAGACCAGGTCCAGCGCGTCCTGCCGGGGTCTGCAGTCGCCGGCCACCGGAACGATGTAGGCGAGCGAGACCGCGTGCTGCCGCGGGTCGTGGAACGGCGTGACGCCCAGCGTGGGGAAGTACTCGGCGACGGTGAACGGCTGCAGCGAGGCCGGCACGCGGGGGAGCGCCACCGGGCCGAGGTCCTTCTCCAGATGACGCAGCAAGGCGTCCCGGACCCGTTCGTGGTGGAGGACGCGGCCGGAGACGAGGGAGCGGGTCACCGCCCCGTCCGGGCCGATCCGCAGCAGCAGTCCGACGCCGGTGACCTCACCGTTGTCGTCGACGCGCACGGGCACGGCCTCGACGTACAGGATCGGCATCCGGGCGCGGGCGAGTTCGAGTTCGTCGGTGGTCAGCCAACCGGGCGTGGTTTCGGTCATGTCAGACACGCTGGCGATCATACTTTCCTTGGTCGGTCGGTGGGCATGGCGCAGCCGAGGACCCCCGCACGGGGGACGGACCGTGACCGGCGTCGTCCCGCCTTCCCCCGAGGGCGAGGTGGGAACAAAATTGTTGACAATGCTGTCGCGCGAGCCTTACGTTCGACAGGCACTCAGGGAGGGCAGATGGATCCGAGCGTTCGGCCGGGTACCGGGGAGCAGGCCAAGCAGCATGCGCTGAAGCTGCTGCGGGACGCGATCCTGCAGGGCGAGATGGCGCCGGCGCAGCGGCTGGTGGAGAACGAGCTCGCCGAGCAGTTCGGTGTCACCCGGGCGAGCATCCGGGCGGCCCTCATCGATCTGGCGGCCGAAGGACTGGTCGAGCGGATCCGCAACCGTGGTTCGCGGGTGCGGGTGGTGAGCGTCGAGGAGGCGGTCGCCATCACCGAGTGCCGCATGGTCCTGGAAGGACTGTGCGCGGCCAAGGCTGCCCTGGAGGCCACCGAGGAGCAGCTCGACCGGCTCCGCCGGCTGGGCGCCGCGATGTCCGAGGCGGTCGCGGCGGGCGAGTCGATGACCTACTCGCAGCTCAACCGCGAGCTGCACGCGCTCCTGCGGGAGTACTCCGGCCAGAGCGTCGCCGACGAACTGCTGGAGCGCCTCAACGCCCAGCTGGTGCGGCACCGCTTCCAGCTGGCGCTGCGGCCGGGGCGGCCGCAGCAGTCCCTGCCCGAGCACCTGGCCATCATCGACGCGGTGACGGCCAGGGACCCGAAGGCGGCCGACCAGGCCGTCCGCGCCCATCTGACGAGTGTGATCGCCGCCCTGCGGGAGTGATCGGCACCCGGGGACGGGCGTGCGGAACCTGTCCCCAGGAGGCTGGACCATGACCCGCCGGTACGACGAGGTGCGCTGCATGCTGATGCGCGGCGGCACCTCCAAGGGCGCCTACTTCCTCGCCGAGGATCTCCCCGCCGACCCCGCCCAGCGGGACGTGCTGCTGCTGCGCGTCATGGGCAGCCCGGACCCCCGGCAGATCGACGGACTCGGCGGCGGGCACCCGCTGACCAGCAAGGTCGCCGTGGTCTCGCCCTCCGCCGACCCGCGGGCGGACGTCGACTACCTGTTCCTGCAGGTCGGGGTGGACGCCGCCGAGGTCTCCGACCGCCAGAACTGCGGGAACATCCTGGCGGGCATCGGCCCCTTCGCCGTCGAACGCGGGCTGGTGCCGGCGCTCGACGGCGAGACCCCCGTCCGCATCCGCATGGTCAACAGCGGCGACCTGGCCATGGCCCTCGTGCCCACCCCCGGCGGCCGGGTCGCGTACGACGGGGACGCCGAGATATCCGGCGTGCCCGGCGCCGCCGCCCCCGTGGTCGTCGAGTTCCCGCCCGGCGGCGGCCCCCTGCTGCCCACCGGCCAGGTCCGCGACGTCGTCGCCGGCGTCCAGGTCACCTGCGTGGACAACGGGATGCCCACGGTGCTGATGGCCGCCGCGGACCTCGGGGTGAGCGGCTACGAGAGCCCCGCCGAGCTGGAGGCCGACCAGGAACTCGCCGCCCGGCTGCGCGGAATCCGGCTGGCGGCGGGCCGGTTGATGGGTCTCGGCGACGTCGAACACACCACCGTGCCCAAGATGACCCTGCTCGCGGCGCCCCGCTCGGAGACGGGCGCGGTCACCACTCGCACCTTCATCCCGGTGCGCTGCCACACCTCCATCGGCGTCCTCGGCGCCGCGGGCGTGGCCGCCGGCATCCGCCTGCGCGGATCCGTCGGCGAGGGCCTCGCCCGGCTTCCCGGACACGGCGACCGGGTGCGCATCGAGCACCCCACCGGCTTCTTCGATCTCGAGGCCGCCGTCGAGCAGGGCGCCGGCGACGCCCCGCCGGCCGCGCGCCGCACCGCGGTGATCCGCACCGCACGCAAGATCTTCGACGGCACGGTCTTCCCCCGTCCCGCCGCGACCACCGCACCTCACGCGTAAGGAGACGCACCATGACCCCGCCGCTGGGAGACATCGCCCACCTCGGGCACGTCGAACTGCTCACCCCCGACGTCGACAGCAGCGTCCGGTTCTTCACGGAGATCCTCGGCCTCACCGAGAACGGCCGCTCCGGAGACTCCGTCTACCTGCGCACCTTCGACGACTACGAACACCACAGCCTGGTGCTCACCGCCGCCGACAGGCCGGGCCTTCGCCGCACCTCGCTGCGCGCCTCCAGCGAGGAGGCGCTGCGGCGCCGGGTCGCCGCCAGTGAGGAGGCCGGCCTGGAGGGCCGCTGGGTCGAGGACGAGCCGGGCATCGGCCCGATGTACCTCACCACCGACCGGGACGACCACGAGCTCGCCCTCTACTACGAGACCGAGTGGTACCAGGCGCCGCCGGAGCTGCGGCCCGGTCTCAAGAACCAGCCGCAGGCCAAGCCGCGCCAGGGCGTGGGCGTGCGCCGCCTGGACCACGTCAACTTCCTCGCCCGCGACGTGGCCGCCAACGCCGACCACGTGCAGCACGTGCTCGGCGCGCGTCCGACCGAGCAGATCCAGCTGGACGACGGCACCATCGGCGCCAAGTGGCTGACGTTCACCAACAAGTCCTACGACCTCGTCTACACCTCGGACTGGACCGGCTCCCGGGGGCGGTTGCACCACATCGCCTTCGCCACGGACACCCGCGAGGACATCCTGCGGGCGGCCGACCTCTGTCTCGACAACGACGTCTTCATCGAGACCGGCCCGCACAAGCACGCGATCCAGCAGACGTTCTTCCTCTACGTCTACGAACCCGGCGGCAACCGGATCGAGCTCTGCAACCCGCTCACCCGCCTGGTGCTCGCCCCCGACTGGCCGCTGATCACCTGGACCGAGGCGGAGCGCTCCAAGGGCCAGGCATGGGGCCTGAAGACCATCGAGTCCTTCCACACCCACGGAACTCCGCCGGTGGAGTGAGACCGGGGTTACAGACCGATCGGTCTGTCGCTGACACCGTCGTCATGTCGATTCTCGAGGAAGCGGCAGGGGGAGCGTCTCGACGCGCCCACCTGCCGTTTTCGCGTTCACCGGCCGTTGCTTTTTTGTCACCAAGATTGTCAACAGAACCGTTGACGAACAATGCGACCCCTCCCTACCGTCATGGGCACAGAGCCGCCGTGACGACAGGACAGTGACAACGATGTCTTCAACCTCTTCGCCCGCCCGCGCCCACCGGATGGCCTTCCTGGCCGTCTGTCTGTGCTGGCTGGTCGTCTTCTTCGACGGCCTCGACATGTTCATCTACGGCGCCGTGCTGCCCCACATGCTGGAGCACAAGGCGCTCGGCATCGACGGGGCGCTGGCCGGCGACCTCGGCAGCTACGCCACCTTCGGCATGCTGGTCGGCGCCCTGTGCTCCGGCACGGTGACCGACTGGATCGGCCGCAAGAAGGTCGTCCTCGCGAGCACCGCGCTGTTCTCGCTGGCCTCCGCGCTCTGCGCCGTCGCGCCCTCCGTCGGCGTCTTCGGCCTCGGCCGCTTCCTGGCCGGCGTCGGCCTCGGCGGACTGCTGCCCACCGCGCTCACCCTGGTGTCGGAGTACGCCCCCCGCGGCCGCCGGGCGCTGATGGTCGGCACCCTGATGACCGCCCACCAGGCGGGAGGCATCCTGGCCGGCTTCGTCGGCATGTGGACCGGCGGCGAGAACGGCTGGCGCACCGCGTTCTGGATCTGTGTCCTGCCCCTGGTCGTCGGCGTCCCGCTGGCCGCCAAGTACCTGCCCGAGTCCACCAGCTTCCTGATCGCCAAGGGGCGCGGCGAGGAGGCCCGCCGACTGGCCGCCCGCTACGACGTCGACCTCCCGGTCGCCAAGGCCGGCACGCCGGCCGACGGCAGCCGCTGGGCCGCGCTCGCCAGCCTCTTCAAGGGCGGCCTGTGGACCAGCACGCTGCTGTACTGGCTGGCCTCCTTCGGCGGCCTGGTCCTGGTCTACGGCGTCAGCAACTGGCTCCCCAGCATGATGCGCAGCGCCGGCTACGACCTCGGCCCCGCGCTCGCCTTCATGGTCGTCATCAACGTCGGCGGCATCGTCGGTCACCTGGCGGCCGGCAGGCTCTCCGACCGGTTCAGCGCCCCGCGCATCGTGACCCTGTGGTTCCTGATCACCGCGGTCACCGTCTTCCTGCTCGGCGTCCACATGCCGCTGGCGCTGACCTACGTGGTCGTCTTCCTGGCCGGCGCGTTCCTCTTCAGCGCCCAGTCGATGCTCTACGCCGCCGTCGCCGCCAACTCCGACGACGGCAACCGCGCCACCGCCATGGGCTGGACCACCGGCATGGGCCGCTTCGGCGCCGTCCTCGGCCCGTGGATCGGCGGCCAGCTCGCCGCGGCCCACAACGAGAGCCTGGGCTTCACGGTCTTCGCCGTGGCCGGTTTCGCCTCCATGGTCTTCATGCTGCTGAGCCAGGTCCCGGGCCTGCGTGCCCCGCGCAGGGCCGCGGACGACGCCGGCGACGACGCGAACACGGCCGGGCGGCCGGTCGCCGCCTGACCCGTACCGCCCTGGCGGTCCACGGTCCGCACCGCACCGCGTCCCGCGCCGCCCGTGCCCAGGTCCCCTTCGCGCCGTCGCGAGTCGCGCAGGACGGGACCGGGCACGGGCGGCGCGGCACCGCGGCGGTGCGGTGCGGGGTCCGCCGGACGGCTGCGGCGTCGCGCCGATCTTCCCCGGCGGCCCCGTGAGCGGGCAGGATCACCCCGGGCCACCGGACGTCCCACCGGGGCGTCGGACCGGGCCCCGCAGAAAGGAGAGCCGATGCCCGAGGAAACGATCGCCGTCGTCGGCGCCGGCATCGTCGGCCTCGCCACCGCCCGCGAGATCGCCGCACGGCGCCCCGGCGCCCAGGTCGTCGTCCTGGACAAGGAGCGGGGCGTCGCCGCCCACCAGACCGGCCACAACTCCGGCGTGGTGCACGCCGGGATCTACTACCGGCCCGGCAGCCTCAAGGCGACCCTCTGCGCCCGCGGCGTCGCCCTGCTGCGCGAGTACTGCCAGGACCGGGGCCTGCCCTACGAGGAGTGCGGCAAGCTCGTCGTGGCCGTCACCGCGGAGGAGGTCCCGCGTCTGGAGGCGCTGTACGCGAACGCCCTGGAGAACGGGGTGCCCGGGGTCCGCAAGGTCGCGGGGGAGGGCATCCGGGAGATCGAGCCGCACGCCGCGGGGCTCGCGGCCGTCCACTCCCCGCACACCGCGATCACCGACTACCCGGCCGTCGCGCGCTCCTTCGCCGCGGACGTCGAGGCGGCCGGCGGGGAGATCCGCCGGGGCTTCACCGTCGGACGGATCCGCCGGTCCGCCGACGGCGTCGAGGTCATCTCCCGGGACGGCAAGTCCCTGGTCCACGCGGACCGCCTGGTGATCTGCGCGGGCCTCCACAGCGACCGGGTGGCCCGGCTCGCGGGGGCCACGGCCGACCCGCGCATCGTCCCGTTCCGCGGCGAGTACATGTCGGTCCGGCCCGAGAAGGCCGGCATGGTGCGCGGCCTCGTCTATCCGGTGCCCGACCCCCGCTACCCGTTCCTCGGCGTCCACTTCACCCGGCGCGTCGACGGCACCGTGGAGGTCGGCCCGAACGCCGTCCTCGCCTTCTCCCGGGAGGGCTACCGCCTGAGCGACGTCGACCCGCGCGAGCTGGCCCGCGTCGCCGCCTTCCCCGGCGCGTGGCGGCTGGCCCGCCGGCACTGGCGCACCGGGGCCAGGGAACTGCGCGGCTCGCTCTCCGTGCGGGCCTACATGAAGGCCGCCGAGGCCTACGTCCCCGGCATCGGCCCGGCCGACGTGGTCCGCGCCGGGTCGGGCGTACGGGCGCAGGCCCTCGCCCGCGACGGGTCGCTGCTCGACGACTTCGTCGTCCAGCACCTCGGCCCCGTCACCGCCGTGCGCAACGCGCCCTCGCCCGCGGCCACCTCGTCCATGGCCATCGCCGAGCACATCGCCGACGCCGTACTCACCCGGACCCCCTCCGCCTGACCTCCCGGCCCGCCCGCGAGGAGCGTTTCCGCCTGGCCCGCGTGCCGCCCGCGGCCCGTAGGACCGGCCGACGGAACGTGGGAGCGCCCACGCGGCCGCACCGCGCGGGGCGCGCGACAGCGCGATGCTGCTGGGAGCTGGGAGCTGGGAGCTGGGAGCTGGAGGCGGGCAGTTGGCGCCGGGGTGCCTTGGGTTGCGGCGCTGGGCGGCGGGGGGCCGGTTGGCGGGGTTCCGCGCGATGGAAGCGGGGGTGGCGGGAGCCGCGGTGCCGTGCGACGGGGAGGCCGGCGGACCGGGTCTCGCGCCGGGCGCGGCTCCGGCGTGCTCGGGACCGGGGTCGTGGCAACACAGGCGGCCCGCGCGGCACCCCCGTGCGGCAGCGGCCCGCATCCCGGGTCAGCTGTGCGCCCGTCGGGACGCCCGCACAGCGGACTCCGTCCAGCACCGTGTGCGGGAGATGCCGGTCCGGGTCGCGGGCCGGGCGGGTTCATCTGGCGCGGATCCGGCGTGCTCGGACCTGAGTCGTGACGGCGGGGGCGGACCCGTACGGCACCCCCGTGCGGCAGCGGTCCGCCGTACGGGTCAGCCCGCCGGGACGACCGCGCGGCGGACGTCACCCAGCACCGTGCGGGCCGCGATGGGGCCGCCCGGGGCCTCCCAGGCCGAGCCGTCGACCACGGCCACGCGGTGCTCCTCGTCCGCCTCCGCGAGACGCGCCAGGCCGGGCCGGGAACGCGCCGACGCGAAGGTCTCCACCGCCTCCCCGCGCCCGGCTCCGCGCACGCCGAAGAAGACCCAGTCGCCGTCCGTGCCCTCGCCCGGAGCGCGGCGCAGACCCAACGAGCCCAGCGTGGAACGGACATGGTCGGCGGCCGCCGGCGGCGTGAGCTCGCCGTCCGCCCACCTCACCACGCCCACCGACCGCCGGGTGCCGGCCAGACGGGGCCTCACCGCCCGCGTCGCCTCGGCGAGTTCGGCGCCGTACTGGCCCAGCACCTGCCGTCCGGCCGCCGCCAGGTTCAGGGCGTGCGCCGTGGCCGTGAAGGCACGCTTCCAGTCGTCCTCGCCGGTGGAGGTCACCACCGTCGGCGCCACGGCCTGCAGCGCCTCCAGTTCGTCGACCGCGCGGGTGGACTCGTCGAGCAGGATCAGGTCCGGCTCCAATGCCTCCAGCCGCTTCACCCCGACCCGGCCGTCCCGCGCCACCACCCGGGCGGGCACCGCCCGGTCGGCCAGGTAGGACGGCGGCCGGTCGCCGTCCGCCGAGAACACCGCCGTGCCGTACGGCTCGACACCCAGGGCCAGGGCTGCGTCCAGGGTCGCGCGGCTCAGCGTCACCACCCGCCGCGGGCCCAGCGGCACCTCCACCGTCCGCCCCCGCGCGTCCACGATCCGGCGCGTGCCCACCGGGCCCGCCGTCTCGGCGTCCTCCGCCCCGTCCGCGGGACCGAGGTCCTCGCCGGTGCACCCCGTGAGCAGCAGGGCTCCCGAGACGGCGACGGCCACGGAGACGAGGACGGCCCGGCGAACGGCCCGGCTCCCGGGCCGGGTACGGATCGGCGGCATCGGCATGCAGACGCTCCTTGCGAGGTGTGTGATCGGCACGGTACCGGCAGTGAGGCGTCCGTTTCGAGGCGGGCGCGTCCCGGACGCCGCCCGGGGCGCCGGTCACGGGCCGAACGCGGTGTCCCACGGAGATCGATTCGCCTAGCATCGACCTCCGCATGGACACGATGACACTCTGGAACATCACTCCCTGGGGTTTCGCCGCGCTCGCCGCCGCGGCCTTCCTCGTCGGCTTCTCCAAGACCTCCGTCAGCGGCGCCAACACGGTGAGTCTGGCCGTCTTCGCGGCCGTCCTCCCCGCCCGGGACTCCGTCGGCATCCTGCTCCCGGTGCTGATCGCCGGCGACGTGCTCGCCGTGCTGGCCTACCGGCGGCACGCCCACTGGCCGACCCTGTGGAAACTCTTCCCCGCGGTCGCGGTGGGCGTCGTCCTCGGCACGTTCTTCCTGATGTGGGCCGACGACGGGGCGGTGCGCGTCTCCATCGCCGTCACCCTGCTGGTGATGACCGGCATCACCGTGTGGCGGACCCGCAGCAGCCGCCCCGACGACGCACCCGACGCGGTGGTCACCCGCGCCGGGCGGATCAAGGCCCGCTCCTACGGCGTGCTGGGCGGCTTCACGACCATGGTCGCCAACGCCGGCGGCCCGGTGATGTCCATGTACCTGCTGTCCTCCGGCTTCAGGAAAATGGGCTTCCTGGGCACCTCGTCGTTCTTCTTCCTGATCGTCAACGTCGGCAAGGTGCCGTTCAGCGTCGGGCTCGGCCTCATCGACACCCGGGCGCTGCTGCTGGACGCCGCCCTGGTGCCGTTCGTGCTTCCCGGTTCCCTGCTCGGCAGGTGGGCGGTCACCCGGATCAACCAGCGGCTGTTCGAGCAACTCGTGATCGGGGCGACCGTGTTGGGGGCGGTGCAACTGCTACTGCGCTGACGCCGCCGCTCACCGGGCGCCGGGCCGCCCGCCCCGCAGCCGCGGGGCGCGGGCGCACGGGTCCAGCGGGTCGCGAGCCGTCTCGACGTCGTCCGCCAGCGCCCTCGCCCACGCCACCACCGACGTCAGGTCCATGCCGTGGACCGCGTCCCGCCCGGCGGCGCGACACCAGGCCTCCACATGACCGGCCCCCCGCCGCAGCAGCCGCGCCCCGCCCGTGAGGTTGCCGCGCGCCGCGTGGGTGAGGCCCACCGCCGTCTGGGCCAGCCCGCGCCACAGGTCGCGTTCCTGCTCCGGGCCCGCCTTCCAGGCGTCCTCGAACACCTCGTGCGCGTGGAACGGCCGCCCGGCGTCCAGCAGCGCCTGCGCCTCGGCCACCGTCTCCGCGGGGGTGCGCACGACGCCCTCCGGCTGGCGGTCGACCCCCTCCGCCCCGTACGGCAGCGGCCGGCCGAGGCCGTCCCGCGGCCGCGCGTTGCGCGCCCGTCCCTCGTCGTCCCGGTCCCTCGGTCCCCGCGAAGAGCTGCTCATCGGCCCATTGTCCCGCGCGGCCTCCCCGCCCCCTTCGAGCAGGCCCCCGACGTGCGCTAAAGTACTCCTGAACGTGATCGCGCGGCCCGCCGCGGGAGAGCGATCGGGACGTGGCGCAGCTTGGTAGCGCACTTGACTGGGGGTCAAGGGGTCGCAGGTTCAAATCCTGTCGTCCCGACTGGAGACAGTCGCAGGTCAGGGCCGGTTTCGGAGACATTCGAGACCGGCCCTTGATCATTCCTGGGGACCAGTTGGGGACCGGGTCCCTTGACCGGGGTCAGCGGGTCACGACGATCGGGCTCGGCAGCGAGCGTGGGGCGCGGAGCACGCTGAGGTGTGCGGAGAGCGCCGCCCCGGCGGCGGTGATCTTGTGCACGTCCGGGTGCAGGTAGCGCTGTGTGGTGATCAGCGATCCGTGGCCGGCGATCCTGCGGAGGACGTGCACGGGTACTCCGGCGTCGGCGAATCAGGTGAGTCCGGTGTGCCGGAGGTCGTGGCGGCGCAGGTGCTCGTAGCCGAGCCTGGTGACGACCTTGTCCCAGTGCGTGGCGTCGCGCAGGACGGTGGTGGAGATGCGTCCGCCGCGCGGTCCGGTGAACAGGCGGGCGTCAGGATCGGGGCCGGCGGAGAGGATGCGCTGGGCGACGAGGGGGCGGATCTCCTCGATGATGGGGACCTTGCGGGCCCGCTTGCCCTTCGTGCCCTTGTCCGTGAGCCCTCCGGGTGCGGGCGTGGTCTGGCGTCGTACGGTCCAGATCCACTCGGTGGTGTCGATGTCTCCGACGCGGCAGCCCGAGACCTCGCCGATGCGTGCGGCGGTGCACGCGGCGAAGACGACCACATCTCCCCAGCCCCGGTACTGGTCGTGGGACGCGGCCACGAGTGCGTCGGCCAACGTGACGACGGTCTCCCAGCCCGGGCAGAGCCGGCGCGCGTGGGTCGAGGAGTTCGTCCTCCGTCTGTTTGTAGAGCTTCTGCCGGCCCGTCACCCGGGCCGGGTTGACCCTTGACGATGCCGTCACGGACTGCTCGGCGGCCTTCGTCGGCCGGACGGCGGACGTGCGCCGGTCGACCAGCGTGGCCATCGCGCCCGCGTCACGCGCGGTCCGCCACTCGATGATGTGGGAGTGGTAGAGCCTCTCCCGGCGCAGGATCGCACCCTTCTCCCCGTTCGGGGCGGCGTCGCACTCCGCGACGATCCGCAGCTTGTACTCCGCGGTGAACGACCGCCGCTTCGGACGCGGCGCCGAATCCGGCTCCGCGGTGCCGGGTGTGTTCTTGCTGGTCATACCGGGTAGTGCTCCCTGTCTCGCCCGTCCAGGCCAAACCGGAACCCTGGGTGCCTCAGCCAAGGCTGTCAAGGAGGGAGGACGGCCCGCTCAGTGTGGATGACCTTGCGGCACGCAGCGGAGCCCTGCCACAGCCGCTGAGCCGGCTCATCCGGACGCTCACCATGCGCGGCCTGTTCCGCACGGACGGGGAGCTCGTCGAGGTGGCCCAGGAGGCTGAGGATCTCGACGGGGTTGTCGTCGGCGTTGCCGAACCAGCGGCGGTGCGCGTGCCGAATTCGGTTGCTTCACCGGGTCCCGTGACCAGCTCGGTGTCGCCCAGGACCAGGCGCTCAACCGGCTGTCCGCCCGCGCGCCGAGGGCCTTCGAGGCGCCGGAGGGAGAGCGTCCGAAGACCGCAGGTCCCAGAGCCGGGCCCGCCCCGCACCTGCAACCTCGCCGGCAGCCGGCGGTGGGCCTCCTGGAGGTCGGCCTCCTTGACCGGCTGCGGGACGACCTCCGCGCGCCGGGCGCCGAACCGGTACCCGGGTCCTGCGAGGGGCAGCTCGGCCGGTTCCTTCAACTTCCTTCAACTGCTGCTTCGCCAGCTCGCGTTCGAGCCGTGCCTGCTGCCGCGGCCGGCAGCCGGCAGACCACCACCCGGGTCGGCGGTTTCGGCAGCAGCTGCTGGACGGCCCCGCACTCGGCGAGGACCTCATCGGCTGTCTCGAACGGTATGGATCTGCGTCAACTCACCCAGATGACCGGGCGCGAAGACTCCTTCGGCCACCGCTGTCCCGCCGGGCGGCCGTTCGATACACCCGTCTCCCCTTGCAGCCCACGGAAACGGCCTGACTTCATGGCCTTGCCCGAAAGGGGCGCGGGGTGTCAGCCCTGCGCCCCTTCCGGGGTCCTGGAGGCGCCGGTCAGTCGGCGATGACCGGTACGTGCGGGTCGTCCGAAGCTCCCGTGCCGGCCTCCTCCGTGGAGCTGGGCGCGTCCGGAGCGCCCGCACCCGGGCGACCGATGGTGATGAAGACGAACGCGATCACCGAGGCGGCGGCGAGAATCCCGAAGGCTGCCCAGAACCCGTTGACGTACCCGTGCACGAGGCCCTGCGACTGAAGCAGCTGCCCATCCGACCCGCTGGCCGCGGCGTGCGCCGCGAGGTACGACGTGGTCGCGGTGGCCGCGATCGTGTTCAGCAGTGCCGTGCCGATCGCGCCGCCGAGTTGCTGGGACACGTTCGCCATCGCCGAGGCGACACCCGCGTCCTGCGCCTCCACACCGTGCGTGGCCAGCACGATGGCCGGCGTGAACGCCATACCTATGCCCACGCCGACCAGCGCGCTCCCCGGGAGCAGGAGCCCCGCGTACGAGGACTCGTTGGTCATCTGCGTGAGCAGCAGCATGCCGATCGCGGCGAGCAGGAAGCCGGGACCCAGCAGCAGCCGCGGTGCGACGCGGGGCATCAGCCGGGCGCCGATCTGGGTGGATCCCACGATGATGCCAAGGATCGCGGGCAGGAACGCGAAGCCCGTCTTGACCGGCGAGTAGCCCCTCACGATCTGGAGGTAGAAGGTCAGGAAGAGGAAGAGGCCGAACAACCCGATGACCGCAAGACCCAGGGAGAGGAAGACACCACCGCGGTTGCGGTCGGTGACCACACGCAGCGGCAGCAGCGGCGCCTTCACCTTCGCCTCGGTGACGACGAACGCCACGAGCAGCACGACCGACGCGACGAACAGGCCGATCGTCGTGGCGTCGGACCATCCGCTGGACTCGGCGTGCGCGAAGCCGTACACCAGGGACACCAGACCGAGGGTGGCCAGCACCACGCCGGGGATGTCCAGCGGGGAGTGGTTGCGCCCTCCCGCCGGCTCACGGATCACCAGGATCGCGCCCAGCCCGGCCACGATGGCGAACGGGACGTTCACGAAGAAGGTGTAGCGCCAGTTCAGGTACTCGGTGAGGAACCCGCCGAGGATCAGGCCCACGGCACCGCCGCCGCCGGTGATCGCACCGTAGATGCCGAACGCCTTGGCACGCTCCTTGCCGTCGGTGAACATCACCGCGAGCAGGGAGAGCGCCGCGGGCGCGAGGAGTGCGCCGAACACGCCCTGGAGCGCGCGGGCGCCGAGCAACGTGGCCTCGTTCTGTGCGGCGCCGCCCACCGCCGAGGCCAGGGCGAAGCCGATGAGGCCGATGGTGAAGGCACGCTTGCGCCCCCACAGGTCGCCGACGCGCCCGCCGAACAGCAGCAGGCCGCCGAAGGCGAGCCCGTAGGCGGTGATCACCCACTGCCGGTTGCCGTCGGATATGCCCAGGTCGTGCTGCGCGGCCGGCAGCGCGATGTTCACGATCGTCGCGTCGAGGGCGACCATGAGCTGGGCCAGGGAGATGAAGAAGAGTGCGCGCCAGCGGCGATTGTCAGAGCTCGCCTGCTGAGGGTCTCGTCCTTCGGAGAGGACGGTTTCGGACATGGAAGTACCCCATTTCGATAGGCCGCAAGATCGTGGCGGTGTGGGAAAAGCGAGGTTGGCTGAGGGTTGAGTGACGTGAGTGAGAGGTGCGACCGCTGCGTCGCGGACCTCAGCACTGACGCTGCCGATGGGACCGGACGGGCACGGCGCGCCGGGACCGTTCCGGTGGGAGACGCCAGGGCGCCGCGCTGCGCCGGGACGGAGGTGGGACACCGGCCAGGACCAGCCGGTTCTGTCAAGCCGGCCCGTGGAGACCGGCTTGGGTGCTGCCGGCCCGTGGGGACCGACGGCGATCGAGCTGCGAGCGCCACCCGCCTCCATAAGTGATGCACAGACGTGTCAGTTATGTCAAAAGCTGGTACTTGAGTGCTACTGTGTACTCTGAGGGGCGGAACGGGAGGTGCCATGACCGCGGACACGAAGCGCAAGCGCGTGCGGGCGGATGCCGAGCGAAGTTCGGCCCGGATCATCGAGGCGGCGGAACGGGTGCTGGCGGTCGACCAGAACGCGACGCTTGAGCAGATCGCCGACGAGGCGGGTCTCGCCCGCATCACCGTGCACCGACGGTTCGCCTCCCGGCAGGCATTGCTCGAGGCGTTGAACGAGCGGTTCAATGAGCGGTATCTGCTGGCATTGGAGGAGGCCCGAGTAGCGACCGCCCCGCCTCTGGTTGCTCTGCACCGCCTTACGGAGATCATCTTCGATTTCAAGCTCAGCCATCGCTCTGCGCTGGTGCGCTTCGCCGATCCGCAGACCGGTGGTGCGGTGCTCGCTCAGGGCGTGGTCGACGGTCTCGACCTGCTGTTCTCACGACTCCGGGCCGCCGACTCGATCACCGCTGCCGATCCGTCCTGGTGCCGTCAGGTGTATATGGCGCTACTGTGCGAGGTCGAACGGCTGCCTCCGCAGGCGCCGATCGAGGAAGGCGGTGCGGCGGATGTGGCAGTGAGGACGGACCTGTTGACCCGGACCGTTCTCGGTGCGCTCGGAGGAGACTGCGAAGCACTTCATCGGTAGCGGCGGGAGCGGAGCGGGGCACGGCCCGGACGAGCCGGGCCTGTCGCGCCGGGTTGATTCTGTCGGGGAACTGGACGATCCCGCGTTCCACCGCAGCGTGCGGCCTCGGGTCGGAGACGGGACCTGCTCACCGGAACGGGGGGGGCGAGAGCTGACACCTCGACAACTGCATGGTGGTCAGTTGGGCCCGAGTGCGCCCATTGATCAAGCGGGCACACCGGGAAACTCCGAGATCCCTGGGAGCCGCCGGAAAGTAAGACCCTGGCGAGCAAGCCGTCTGACCTGCGGAGTCAAGAGCCGGAATCCGCGAGTTGTTTTCCGGGGGTTCCCTGAAAGAGCCGAGCTCAGGGCAGGACACCGGCGGGGGTACGCACGGCCTGACGCAGGCGGGCGGCGTCCTGGCTGGGCGGCGCGCCGAACTGGCGGCGGTACTCCCGGCTGAACTGCGAGGGGTTGTCGTAGCCGACGCGGTGGCCGACTCCGGTGACGTCCTCGGGGTGGGTGGCGAGCAGCAGCCGGGCCTCCTGGAGCCGGATCTGCTTCTGGAACTGGATGGGGCTCATCGCGGTCACCGCGCGGAAGTTGCGGTAGAAGGCGGAGACGCCCATGCCGGACTGCCGCGCCACGTCCTCGACCCGGAAGGGCTGCGCGTAGTGCTCGCGGATCCAGCGCACGGCCCGCGAGATGTGGCTGAGGCTGCTGTCGGCCAGGCCGAGCTGGCGAACCGTCGCACCCTGCTCGCCGGTGATCAGACGCCACAGGATCTCGCGCTTGACCAACGGGGCCAGCACGGCCCGGTCGCCGGGCTCGTCGAGGAGGCGCAGTAGCCGGACCACCGCGTCCAGCAGCGCGGCCGGAGCGTCACTGACGGCGATCGCCGACGGCGCGCCCCCTCTGCTCCGGGGGGCGTCTCCGGGCCCGGCCTCGAGATGAACGGATTCGCATGGAACTCGGCCCTCGGCGACCTCACCGACGCCGAGGTGTCCGAGTACATCTCGCCGGCGCTGGCCGAGGACCTCTCGGGTCTGCCGACCACGTACATCGACACCGGCTCCACCGAAGTCTTCCGAGACGAGGACACCGCCTACGCCACCCGCATCTGGGCGGCCGGCGGCCAGGCCGAACTCCACGTCTGGGCAGGCGGCTTCCACGGATTCGACGCCCTCTACCCGCAGGCGCACGTCTCGGCCACAGCCCGCCGAACCCGCACCGACTGGCTCGCCCGGCTCCTCGAACCGCGCCGCACAGCGCCGCTGACTCCAACCGACGGTGATCGGCCATAGCTTTCACCGCTACGCGGTCAGACCCATTGCCGAGAATCGCCATCAACCTGCAGAACCAGGGCGTCGGAGCTCCTGAAATCAGATGACCGGTGCGTGGGTTCCCGGCTGCTCCCCTCCAGGAGACGTCGCGTTCCACGAGTCGGGTGTCCGGCGCGGACACCTCGACGTGCCTGCAGCCCCAGCCCCAGCCCGCGCGTGGACGGATGGCGTCCCGCCCGGTGGTGTAGCCGATCAAGTCTCCTGAATGCGCAGGTCACCGCCGCGTCGACTCGGTCGGGGGCCTACCCGTGGAGGTGACGGCAGGTCAGCCGGGCGGGACGCGGGAGCTGTGTGCCCGAGGCGTCGCGGGCAAGCGGTTCACCGGGACGTGTCGAGCAAGGTCGCCTACACCACGAGGCGGGTCACGACCCGTGGAGCACACCCGGCGGCCGTTCTTTTGTACTTCGTGACTCGACACCTCGGAGCGTGGATTCCGACTTCGGCGCGTCAGGGTGAACTGTCCGGATCTGCCTGACGGGCGTGTCGCGACGGCGTTATTTGATGGTGTGTGAGGTATGCGGACCGGGGCGGGCTGACCGCCGCGGGACGGGTGCGCCGGGAGTCAGTGCGGGTGCAGGCGACCGTGCTGCTCGAGCAGGGGGTCAAGCCGCCGGAGGTGGCCCGGCGTCTGCGGGTGAGCCCGAAGTCGGGTCACCAGTGGCACAAGTTGTGGCGCGAGGGCGGGGTCGAGGCGCTGGCATCGCGCGGCCCGGGCGGGTCGCGGTGCCGCTTGTCCCCGGGCTGCCTGGACAAGCTCGCCGTGTACCTGGACCGGGGCCGGCCGCGCACGGCTGGGTGGAGGACCAGGTATGGACCGCTTCCCGGGTGGCCACGCTGATCGGGCGGAAGTTCCACGTCTCGTACAGCGTCTCGGGCGCCACCAGGTTGATGCACCGGCTCGGTTTCAGCCCGTAGGTCCCCGCCCGGCGGGTGGCCGAGCGCGACGAGCAGGCCGTCACCGCGTGGAAAGAGGTGACCTGGGCGGAGGTAAAAGCGCCCGGGCGGCCTGCGGGGGATACATCTGCGTGGGCCGGGCCGAAGCCAGCCTGTAAGGCCGACAGGCCCGAACCATCGCCGGTCGGCCTCAGTCGTTGACGTACTTCGCCGCGTCCTTGGTTTCCGCAGCCTCCTCGGCGGTCAGACCACCGACGTTGGCGAGGAGCTCACCGAGCTCCTCGTGATCAATGGTGGCGTGGCCCTCCTTGTCCAGCCCCCGCGCCGAAGCCAGCATCTCGTCGTTAGCGGCGGCGGTCGTGTCGTCTGCCATGTGGTGCTCCTATCAGGATGATGCGGCGACCATCGCCGCTCCTGAAGCCTGAATACAGCCGTCGCGAGACGCCCGTCAGGCAGATCCGGACAGTTCACCCTGGCGCGCCGCAGTCAGTAACGGCCGCCCCCGCCGTCCTGGAAGAACCGCGGATCAGCAGGTCGCGTGACAAGCAAGGTTGAACGCCGAGCTCAGGCGAGCTCGAGCAGGAGATCGGTCAGTTCGACCGGCATGGTGATCATGCGATCGTGGCCGGTGGGCAGCTCCCACACTCGGGCAGGGGCTGAGTCGGGCTGCGCGGTTGGGCGACTCCGGCTGTCCTGCGGCGCGTCTCCCGTGCAGTGGATGTGCGTACGCAGGATGCCGGCGGTGAGGCCGTCGAGCCGGACGGGCTGTTGGAGACAGAGCACCGACTCGTCCGACAGGATCGTGCGCAGCCAGGCTCGGTCTGCGGGGTCTGTGACACCGAACAGCTCCTCGGGCTGCTCCGGAAGCGGTGGGAGCCGCCACGGCTCATCGGCTTCCGCGGCCTGGTCGATCAGCGACTGGGCCGCAGGGATGATGTCGACCGCGCTCTCGCCGTCATGGGGATCCATGGCGTCCAGGTGGGCTAAGTGACCTACCCGCTCGGGCAGTTCGGCCGCGACCGAGGAGATGACCAGACCTGCGTAGCTGTGCCCGACCAGTATCACGTCGGACAAGTCCTCATCGGTGATCAGCCGCACGATGTCGTCGACGTGCGTGTACAGCCCTACCTCCGGCCCGAGTAGGTGTGCGCGATCCCCGTGGCCGGTCAGCGACGGCGCGAGCACCCGGTGCCCCGCGCCGGTGATCAGCGGGGCCACACGTTCCCAGACCTTGCCACTGTGCCAGGCGCCGTGGATCAACAGTTAGGTGGACATTTTCTTCCTCTCGGCGGAAACCTCGGCGATCCGTTGGCCGGATCTCCCTGGTGCTCCGTCTGCGCACCCCGCGGAGCACGTGAACACCAGACCGACGCAACAGCGCACCGCTTGGCGCATCGTGGGCCTGTCCCGTTCGTGGTCGGCCAGTGGTGTGGTGCAGGCGGACGCTTCGGTGGTTGGTGAGGCAGGGGCGACGAAGACCCACCCCCTGCCTCTTGAGGGTCAGCGGCGCCGCAGCGACGAGTCGAGCAGCGCAGGCGGAGTGCCGTCCCCCCCCCGGCGCGTGGCGACCTGACGGACGAGCAGTGGGCGGTGCTCGAGCCGTTGCTGCCGAGGGGCAGGAAGCCCCGACCGGCCACCCGTGTGGACCCGGCGGCAGCTGATCAACGGCATACGCTTCCGGGTCCCTACCCGCATCCGTGGCGGGACCTGCCCGAACAGTACGGGCCGGTATCAGCCGACCAGGAGGGGGCCTCCCGCCCCCGTCGCAACGAGGCCGTGGTTCTCGATGGTGAGGTAGGGCGTGGTCTGGGCGTGCCGGGCGCCGACGTTGAGGTCCCGCCAGAAGCGCTGCAGCGGGTTGTCGAGGGCGAACGCGCTGGAGCCGTGCAGGTCCAGCAGCAGGTCGACGGCGTGCAGGAACTGCCGCAGGATGGAGACCACCTCCATCCGCATACGCGACAGCTGCACGGCGGTGACGTCGTCGCCGGGCAGCTGCTCGGTGAGGCGGCCCGCCAGGCTGATCAACCGGTCGTAACCGCTGCTCACCAGGTGCTCGGCCTCGGCGAATACGTGCCGGGCCGACGGTGACTCGGCGAGATTCTTGTACTGCGTCATCGGAGGCCTGCGCGTTTCGACAACGGCTTTCACGACGTCCAGCGCGCCGAGCGCGGCGCCGGCCAGAGTCGCCGTGATGGCGACCGTCTGAGAGGGAATACTCAGTGGTTCACCAAGGGTGGTGTCGGGCGTCCCACCGGGGCCCAGGGGGAACTCGAACACCCGTTCCGTCGGAACGAAGACACCGTCAGCGGCAAGGGTGTGACTGCCCGTGCCCTGCAGTCCGGCCACCCGCCAGGTACGCTCTACGGTCAGCTCGGACGCCGGCACGAGCGCACCTGCCACCCGAGGCGAACCGTCGTCCCCCGTGGTCACTACTACCAGGAACGCCCAGTGGGCATCCTCGGCTCCCGAGGCGTAGGCCCACCGCCCGGTGACCTTGAATCCGTCGGGAACCACGACGGCTTGGCCGGGCGGCGAGCCTGCAATACACCACCGCACATCGGGATGGGGGTAAACCTCAGCGAGGACCTTCTCCGGGAACAGCTTGGAGAAAATGGATTTCGCCCCCGATGAGATGGCCACTACCCACGCCGAGGACGGGCAGGCCCGCCCCAACTCGGAGAGCACCCGCACCCGGGTGACCAGATCCGCGTCCGTACCGCCGAACTCGACCGGCGTGCCCAGCGCGAACATGCCGGCCTCGCGCAACGCCTCAAGGCTCTCCGGGGCCATGTGCCCCCGCTGGTCGGTGGCGTCCGCATGCGCGGCCAGCACAGGCGCGGCCGCACGTGCTCTCGCGACCAGCGCTTCGGCTGTCGCCGGATGGCTTCGAGTGGCCTTTGTCATGTGATGTTCCTTTTGCTTGAAGGGCTCGCCGTTCCCCTTCGCAGGGTTGCCGGGCTGAACGACGTTTTTGCGAAGGTGAGCCCTGCCTTGCGCTGACCATGCAGGCGCGCCTACTGGCGTGACGCGCCCAAGCGTCACCTCCCGAGCCGCATGGGCCGACCGGGAGGTGGCATCCGTGGGAGATAGAACGGTCGTTACACGGGTAGACTAGTAGCAGCGCGAGACGGTGGTCAAGGCAGCACCGTTACGGCCCGGCGCGGCTGACATCGGGTGAAGGCCGGGTCGTGCCCCTTGGCGTGGTGTCGCGGTCGTGTGCCAACAGTCATGGAATCAGCGGGAGTTCGGGGTCTGCTCGGCCGGGCCTGGTGTGACGAATCGCTGGGTGCTCGCGCAGCTCGGCGCAGTGATCGCGGCGGGGAGATCGTCCGTCACTCCGTGACGGGTGGCCTTCCCGGATCTCCTGCAAGCTGCGTACTGGTCTCCCCACCCTGCGGGCGGGGCCGCGCCGGCCGGCCGCGAACGAGGCTCCGGCGCTGCACGGTCAGCTGCCCTGCCGCCGGCGAGGTTGATCCGGCGATCGCCGTCGCCCCTTTGCCCTGGGGGCCAGATGGGGGTACGGTGCGCGCGCCCCTGAGCGACATGCACGCGGCACGCGTCATCCGCGGTAGTTTTGCCTGAAATATGCAGGTGATTCCAGCACCCCTCACTCCTGGAGGTCAAGGGGTCGCAGGTTCAAATCCTGTCGTCCCGACTGAGAAGTCGTGGAAAAGGCCGCTCCGGAGAACTCCGGGGCGGCCTTTGCCGTACCGGAACGGTTCCGCGGCAGGCCACACGATCGGTGGCGGGTTCACCTTCTGTTCGCCGGGTCGGCGCAACGGCGTTCGTGCCTTCGAAAAGCGAACGGGAGGTCTTGACAGTGTCCCTACAGCCTGCGAACTATGGGAGCGCTCCCACAGGTATCAGCGTCATCTCGTCACCTTCCGTCCCCCACGGGCCGACAGGCCCCCCGGAAAGGAATGCACCCGCATGCAGCTCCTCAGGAGACACCGGCCTCGCCTGCGCGGCCCAGCCGTCGCGCTGGCCGCCTTACTGGCGTTACCCCTCACGATCTCCAACCTGTCCGCCGCGCCCGCCCACGCGGCCGCGGTGCAGTGCAGCGTGGACTACAAGACCAACGACTGGGGCTCCGGCTTCACCGCCGAGCTCACCCTGACCAACCGGGGAACCGCCGCACTCGACGGCTGGAAGCTGACCTACGACTACGCCGGCAACCAGAAGCTGAGCAACGGCTGGAACGGTGTCTGGTCGCAGTCCGGCAAGACGGTCACCGTCACCAACACGAGTTGGAACAAGACGCTCGCCGCAGGCGCCGCCACCTCGGCCGGCGCCCAGTTCAGCTACAGCGGGACCAACGCCGCCCCGACCTCCTTCGCCGTCAACGGCACCACCTGCACCGGCGCCCACCAGCCCCCGGTGGCCGTCCTGACCAGCCCGGCGCCCGGAGCCTCCTACTCCGTGGGCACCGAGGTGCCGCTGGCCGCCACCGCCGCGGCGGCCGACAACGCGACCATCAGCAAGGTCGAGTTCTACAGCGACACCGCGCTGCTCGGCACGGACACCACCTCACCGTTCGAGCTGAAGACCACCAGCCTGGCGGCCGGTGACCACTCGCTCTACGCCCGCGCCTACGACTCGCAGGGCGCGACCGGGGAGTCCTCGCCGGTCGGCGTCAAGATCGTCTCCGGACCGTCCGTGACGGCCAACCCGACCCAGCTGGGCGTCCGGCAGGGCGAGAGCGGCACCTACGAGATCACGCTCTCGAAGCAGCCCTCGGCCAACGTCACGGTCACCACGGCGCGCGAGTCGGGCAACACCGGACTCACCGTCAGCGGCGGGGCCAGCCTGACGTTCACCCCGTCGAACTGGAACGTCGCGCAGAAGGTGACCGTCGCGGCCTCCGCGTCGGGTTCCGGGTCCGCGGTCTTCGCGTCCTCCGCCAGTGGCCACACGGCCGCCAAGGTGACGGTGAGCCAGCTCTCCGCGGGCGGCACCTACGACGCCAAGTTCCTGGACCTGTACGGGAAGATCACCGACCCGGCCAACGGCTACTTCTCGCCCGAGGGCATCCCCTACCACTCGGTGGAGACGCTCATCGTCGAGGCGCCGGACCACGGGCACGAGACCACGTCGGAGGCGTACAGCTATCTGATCTGGCTCCAGGCCCAGTACGGCAGGGTCACCGGTGACTGGACGCGCTTCAACAACGCGTGGGAGACCATGGAGAAGTACATGATCCCCACCAAGGCCGACCAGCCCACCAACTCGTACTACAAGCCGGCCGAGCCGGCCACCTACGCTCCCGAGTACGACCTGCCCTCGCAGTACCCGGCGAAGCTCGACTCGACGGCCAAGTCCGGCGCCGACCCGATCGCGGCCGAGCTGAAGAGCGCGTACGGCACGGACGACATCTACGGCATGCACTGGATCCAGGACGTCGACAACACCTACGGCTTCGGCAACGAGCCCGGCAAGTGCGAGGCCGGACCCACCGCCACCGGCCCGTCCTACATCAACACCTTCCAGCGCGGTCCGCAGGAGTCGGTCTGGGAGACCGTCACCCACCCGACCTGCGACAAGTTCGTCTACGGCGGCAAGAACGGCTACCTGGACCTGTTCACCGGCGACTCCTCGTACGCCAAGCAGTGGAAGTTCACCAACGCCCCCGACGCGGACGCCCGCGCCGTGCAGGCGGCCTACTGGGCCGACGTCTGGGCCAAGGAGCAGGGCAAGGGCTCCGAGGTCTCCACGACCGTCGGCAAGGCCGCCAAGATGGGTGACTACCTGCGCTACGCCCTCTTCGACAAGTACTTCAAGAAGGTCGGCAACTGCGTCGGGCCCACCGCCTGCCCCGCGGGCAGCGGCAAGAACAGCGCCCACTACCTGCTGAGCTGGTACTACGCCTGGGGTGGCGCGACCGACACCTCGGCCGGCTGGGCCTGGCGCATCGGCTCCAGCCACGCGCACGGCGGCTACCAGAACCCGATGGCCGCCTGGGCGCTCAGCAACTACGCCCCGCTGGCCCCGAAGTCCTCGACCGGCAAGTCCGACTGGTCCACCAGCCTGACCCGGCAGATCGAGTTCTACACCTGGCTCCAGTCCAGCGAGGGAGCCATCGCGGGTGGCGCCACCAACAGTTGGCAGGGCGCCTACGCCCAGCCGCCGTCCGGGACGCCCACCTTCTACGGCATGGCCTACGACGAGAAGCCGGTCTACCACGACCCGCCGTCCAACCAGTGGTTCGGCTTCCAGGCGTGGTCCATGGAGCGCGTCGCCGAGTACTACCACCAGACCGGTGACGCCAAGGCCGGAGCGGTCCTGAAGAAGTGGGTCGACTGGGCGGTCTCCAAGACCACGATCAACCCGGACGGCACCTTCCAGTTCCCCTCCACCCTCCAGTGGTCGGGCGCCCCGGCCACCTGGAACGCCTCCTCGCCGGCCGCCAACACCAACCTCCACGTCACCGTCGCCGACTACACCAACGACGTCGGCGTGGCGGGCTCCTACGCCAAGGTCCTGACCTACTACGCGGCCAAGTCCGGTGACACCAAGGCCAAGTCCACCGCCAAGGCGCTGCTCGACGGCATGTTGAGCAAGCACTCGGACGCGCTGGGCGTCTCCGTCCAGGAGACCCGTGCCGACTACAACCGGTTCGACGACCCGGTGTACGTGCCCTCCGGCTGGACCGGCAAGATGCCCAACGGCGACACGGTCGACTCGTCGTCGACCTTCCTGTCGATCCGCAGCTTCTACAAGAACGACCCGGCCTGGTCGAAGATCGAGGCCTACCTGAAGGGCGGCTCCGCGCCGGTCTTCACCTACCACCGGTTCTGGGCGCAGGCGGACGTCGCCACCGCGCTCGGCGCCTACGCCGAACTGCTCGAGTAGCACGGGACGAGCGGTGAGCGGAACTGCCCCGGGGCGAGGTGCCCCGGGGCAGTTCCGTGTGCCGGTGCCGGTGCCGGTGCCGGTGCCCGGGTCAGCGGCCGCGGGCGTTGAGCCGGGCGGCCTGACGCGTCAGGTGGTCGCGCTCGGCCACGGAGGAGGCGGCGTGGGCCGCCTCCGCGTAGAGCCGCGCCGCCGTGTCCGGGTCGCCGTCGCGCTCGTGCAGGTAGGCGGCCGCCGCGGTGCGGCGGGGGAGCGCGGCGTCCAGCTCGGCCAGTGCCGCCAGCCCCGCGCGCGGTCCGTCCGCCTCGCCGACCGCCACCGCCCGGTTCAGCCGGGCCACCGGACTGCCGGTGAGGTCCACGAGCTCGTCGTACCACTCCACGATCTGCGGCCAGTCGGTCTCCTCGGCGCGCGGCGCGTCCGCGTGCAGCGCCGCCACCGCCGCCTGCGCCTGGTACTCGCCCAGCCGGTCCCGGGCCAGCGCCGCCTGCAGGATGTCCACGCCCTCGGCGATCGCCCGGGTGTCCCACAGCCCCCGGTCCTGCTCGGCCAGCGGCACCAGACTCCCGTCCGGCGCCGTGCGGGCCGCCCGCCGGGCATGGTGCAGCAGCATCAGGGCGAGCAGCCCCGACACCTCCGGATGGTCGATCACCCGGGCCAGCTGCCGGGTCAGCCGGATCGCCTCCGCGGCCAGGTCCACATCGCCCGAGTAGCCCTCGTTGAAGACCAGGTAGAGCACGCGCAGCACGGTCGCGACGTCACCCGGCCGGTCGAGGCGGACCTCCGAGACGGTGCGCTTGGCGCGGCTGATGCGCTGCGCCATGGTCGCCTCGGGCACCAGGTACGCCCGGGCGATCTGCCGGGTGCTGAGCCCGCCGACGGCACGCAGCGTGAGCGCCACCGCCGACGACGGCGTCAGCGACGGATGCGCGCACAGGAAGTACAGCCGGAGCGTGTCGTCCACCCCGGACACCGGGCCGGGCGCCGGCTCCTCCTCGACGAGGTCCTCCCTGCGGCGCCGCGCCGCCTCCGCGCGCCGGCCGTCGAGGAACCGGCGCCAGGCGACGGTGATCAGCCACCCCTTCGCGTCGCGCGGGGGGTCCCGCGGCCACACGCGCACCGCCTCCAGCAGCGCGTCCTGGACGGCGTCCTCGGCCGCCGCGAAATCGGCTCCGCGGCGGACGAGGACGGCGAGCACGCCGGGCGTGAGGCTCCGCAGGAGGACCTCGTCCATCGGCGCCGTCACTCCGTGACGGTGGGCGGGGCGCCGAGGAAGGGGCGCAGCTCGAGCCACTCGTGGATCGGCTTCCCGCCCGCCCCGGGGGCGGCCGACAGCTCGCCGGCCAGCTCCAGCGCGCGCTCGTAGCTGTCGACGTCGATGACCATCCAGCCGGCGATCAGGTCCTTGGTCTCCGCGAACGGCCCGTCGGTGACCGGGGGGCGGCCCTCCCCGTCGTACCGGACGAAGGTGCCCTCGGGCGCCAGCGCCTGCCCGTCCACGAACTCGCCGGTCTTCTCCAGCCGGGCCGCGAAGTCGTTCATGTACGCGATGTGGTCCTCGACCTCCTGCGGGGTCCACCTGTCCATCGGGACGTCGTTCACCGCCGCCGGGGCACCCCGGTAGTGCTTGAGGAGCAGGTACTTCGCCATGGTGTTCTCCCAGGTCTCGTCGTGACCATTGTGATCACTTCCACCCCGGGGACGGAGCCGGCCGACGGTTCTCGACATCGGCGGACGAGTTTTTCCCCACTTTTTCTCCCCGCCCCGCATTCTTTCGTCCCTCCGGAGAACCCGCGAGGCCGCGGGCCCTGCCGCGAGGCTCCCCGGCCGGGCTCCCCGCCCGCGCCGCTCAGCCGTTCGGGTCAGTCCGGGGAGTCACCGGGCCGGGCCGACGGCAGACTCGGAAGGCCAGACACCGTCCGTGAGACCCGGAGGTCGCCACCATGGTCCGCACCGTCGTCGCCGGACTCGACGGGTCACCCGAAAGCCGCGCCGCGATCGACTGGGCCGCCCGCGAGGCCCGGATGAGCGGAGCGCCGCTGAAGATCGTGCACGTCCACGAGCCCACCCCCTCGCGACTGGCGCAGGCCCCCTTCCTCGCCGAGGAGACCCGGCAGGACTGGAGCCGCCGGGTCCCCCCGCAGGTCGCCGACGCGGTGCGCCGCGAGCAGCCCGGCCTCGAGGTCACCGTCGAGGGCGTCGAGGGCCGCGCGGCCGTGGCACTCGCCGAGCAGGCAGGGCCCGACAGCCTGCTCGTGCTCGGCTCCCGGGGCCTCGGCAGCCTCGGCGGCTTCATCGCGGGCTCCGTCGGCCTCGGCGTCATCGCCCACGCGGAGTTCCCGGTCGTCATGGTCCGCGCGGGCGAATCCGCGGCCGACGAACACCTCACGGACGCCGAGGGACACCACGGCGACACCCTGGCCTACCGGCCCGTGGTCGTCGGGATCGACCCCGAGGGCACACCCGACGCGGTCCTGCGGTTCGCCTTCGAGGAGGCGGCACACCGCTCGACCGCCCTGCGCGCCGTGCAGGCGTACAACCTCCCCGCCTTCTACGAATGGACCGGCTCCGTGGAGGGGGAGGAGTTCGGGCAGATGCGCCGGCAGCACGCCGAACTGCTGGACGAGGCTCTCGAGCCGTGGCGGAAGAGATTCCCGGAGGTGCAGGTGCGGCAGGAGACCGAGCCCGCGAAGGCCTCCCTGCTGCTCGCCCAGGCGTCCCACGACGCCTCCCTGCTGGTCGTCGGCCACGGCATGCGCCGGCACGCCTTCGGCCTGCGCATCGGCGCCGTCGCCCACGCCGTCCTGCACCACGCCGTCGCCCCCGTGGCCGTGGTGCCGCACCGCTGACGGCCCCCGCCGACCGCCACGAACCGCCGACCGACCGCGCCACGCGCCCCCGCCGACCGCGCCACGAGCCGTCCGCACCGCGTGCCGCCCGCGCAACCCGGTTCCGCACGCCGACCGATGGAGTCGCCCGATGACCACGGCCCCGCACAAGGACGTCCTGCCCGACGAGGAACTGCGCACCCTGCTCGCGCACTGGCGGGCCGCCAACTACCTGTCGGCCGGGCAGATCTACCTGCTGGCCAACCCGCTGCTGACGGAGCCGCTGCGCCCCGAGCACATCAAGCCCCGGCTGCTGGGCCACTGGGGCACCTCACCGGGCCTCAACCTGGTCTACACCCACATGAACCGGGTCATCCGCAAGCGCGACCTGGACGCCCTGGTCATCTGGGGGCCGGGGCACGGCGGCCCGTCGGTCGTCGCCAACTCCTGGCTCGAGGGCAGCTACAGCGAGACCTACCCCGACATCTCCCTCGACGTGGAGGGCATGGAGCGCCTGTTCCGGCAGTTCTCGTTCCCCGGCGGCGTGCCCAGCCACGTCGCCCCCGAGACACCCGGCTCCATCCACGAGGGCGGCGAGCTCGGCTACTCCCTGGCCCACGCGTACGGCGCCGCGTTCGACAACCCGGGCCTGCTGGTCGCCTGCGTGATCGGCGACGGCGAGGCGGAGACCGGTCCGCTGGCCGCCTCCTGGCACTCCGACAAGTTCCTCGACCCCGTCCACGACGGCGCGGTGCTCCCGATCCTGCACCTCAACGGCTACAAGATCGCCAACCCCACGGTCCTCTCCCGCCTGCCCGAGCACGAACTCGACGCCATGCTGCGGGGCTTCGGCCACGACCCGGTCCACGTCGGCGGCGACGACCCGGAGCAGGTCCACCGGGACATGGCGGCCGCCCTCGACCAGGTCCTCGACCGCATCGCGGTGATCCAGCGCACCGCGCGCGAGGAGGGCGTCACCGAGCGGCCCCGCTGGCCCATGATCGTGCTGCGCACCCCCAAGGGCTGGACCGGCCCCGCCGAGGTCGACGGCGTCCCCGTCGAGGGCACCTGGCGCGCCCACCAGGTCCCGCTGGCCGGCGTGCGCGACAACCCGGAGCACCTGGCGATGCTGGAGCAGTGGCTGCGCTCCTACCGCCCCGAGGAGCTCTTCGACGCCGACGGCGCACCGGTCGCCGAGGTCCTCGCCAGCGTGCCCGAAGGCGTCAAACGGCTCGGCTCCAGCCCGTACGCCAACGGCGGCGTGCTCACCCGCCAGCTGCCCGTGCCGCCGCTGGAGGACTTCGCGGTCCCCGTCGAACGGCCGGGCGCGGGAACGCACGAGCCCACCCGGGTGCTCGGCGCCCTGCTCGAGCAGGTCATGAAGAACACCGCCTCCCGCCGCGACTTCCGCCTCGTGGGACCCGACGAGACCGACTCCAACCGGCTCTCCGCGGTCTTCGGCGCCACCGGCAAGGCCTGGCAGGCCGAGACCCTCCCGAGCGACGTCAACCTCGACCGGCACGGCCGGGTCATGGAGATCCTCTCCGAGCACCTGTGTCAGGGCTGGCTGGAGGGCTACACCCTCACCGGCCGGCACGGCCTGTTCTCCTGCTACGAGGCCTTCGTCCACATCGTCGACTCGATGGTCAACCAGCACATCAAGTGGCTGAAGACCTCCCGCGCGCTGTCCTGGCGGGCGCCGGTGCCCTCCCTGAACTACCTGCTGACCTCACACGTGTGGCGGCAGGACCACAACGGCTTCTCCCACCAGGACCCCGGCTTCGTCGACCATGTCCTCAACAAGAGCCCCGACGTGGTCCGCGTCTACCTGCCGCCGGACGCCAACACCCTGCTGTCGGTGGCCGACCACGCGCTGCGCAGCAAGGACTACGTCAACGTGATCGTCGCGGGCAAGCAACCCTGCTTCGACTGGCTGTCCATGGACGAGGCCAGGGTGCACTGCGCGCGCGGCGCGGGCATCTGGGACTGGGCCGGCAACGAACAGGGCCGCGAACCCGACGTGATCCTCGGCTGCGCCGGCGACGTGCCCACCCAGGAGGTCCTGGCCGCCGCCAAGCTGCTGCGGCAGCACCTGCCCGACCTCGCCTTCCGGGTCGTCAACGTCGTCGACATGACCCGGCTGCTGCCCAAGGAGGAACACCCGCACGGACTGGCCGAGGCCGAGTTCGACGGTCTGTTCACCTCCGACAAGCCGGTCATCTTCGCCTACCACGGCTACCCGTGGCTGATCCACCGGCTCGCCTACCGGCGCCGCGGACACGCCAACATGCACGTCCGCGGCTACAAGGAGGCCGGCACCACCACCACACCGTTCGACATGGTCGTGCAGAACGACCTCGACCGGTACCGGCTGGTGATGGACGTCATCGACCGGGTGCCCGGCCTCGCCGTGCGGGCCGCCGCCGTACGCCAGGCGATGGCCGACGTGCGGGCCCGCCACCACCTGCACATCCGCGCCACCGGCGTGGACCTGCCGGAGGTCGCGGAGTGGACCTGGAACGACTGACCCGCGCCGCCGGACCGCACAGCGCACCACCGTCGCGAGGAGACGCCATGGACGAGTGGACCTGGGAGTACGAGGGGTACGACCCGACGTCGGAGAAGCTGCGCGAGTCGCTGTGCACCCTCGGCAACGGATACTTCGCCACCCGCGGCGCCGTCCCCGAGTGCGCGCGGGACCGGGTCCACTACCCCGGCACCTACGCGGCCGGATGCTACAACCGGCTGGTCTCCGACATCGCCGGGCGGCACATCGACAACGAGGACGTCGTCAACCTGCCCAACTGGCTGCCGCTGCGCTTCCGCACCGACACCGGCCACTGGTTCACCCCCGACACCCACACCGTCGAGGACTACCGGCAGAGCCTGGACCTGCGCCGCGGCGTCCTGGAACGCACCATGCGCTACCTGGACAACGACGGCCGCGCCGTCCGGGTCCGGCAGCTGCGCGTCGTCCACATGGCCGACCCGCACCTGGCCCTGCTGCGCACCGAACTCACCCCCGAGGGCTGGTCGGGGGCGATCGAGGTCGAGTCCGCGCTCGACGCCGGCGTCACCAACGGCAACGTCGACCGCTACAAGGACCTCGCCTCCCACCACCTCACCCACATCCAGCCCGGCATCACCGAGGAGGGCGTCGTCTGGGTGCGCTGCCGCACCATCACCAGCGACATCCGCGTCGCCCTCGCCGCCCGCACCGAGGTCGACGCCCCCGCGGAGATCCTCACCGAGCAGGAGGAGACCGCCATCGCCCGGCTGATCCGCGTCTCCGTCGCCGACGGCCACACCGTCACCGTCGACAAGACGGTCGCCCTGCACACCTCCCGCGACCCCGCCATCAGCGACCCACTGCACGCCGCCCTCGACCGGGTCGGCCGGGCCGGCGGCTTCGAGACGCTGCTGGACACGCACGAGGGGGCCTGGGAACAGCTGTGGCGCGCCGCCGAGATCGACGTCCCCGGGGAGGCCGGCCCGGTGCTGCGGGTCCACCTCTTCCACGTGCTGCAGGTCCTCTCCCCGCACACCGCCGAACTCGACGTCGGCGTGCCCGCCCGCGGCCTGCACGGCGAGGCGTACCGCGGACACGTCTTCTGGGACGAGCTGTTCGTGCTGCCCTTCCTCAACCTGCACTTTCCCGAGGTCTCCCGCGCCCTGCTGACCTACCGCCACCGGCGCCTGGAGCGCGCCCGGTTCAACGCGACCGACGCCGGCTACCGCGGCGCACTGTACCCCTGGCAGAGCGGCAGCGACGGCCGGGAGGAGACCCAGCGGCTGCACCTCAACCCGCGCTCCGGCCGCTGGCTGCCCGACCACAGCCACCTCCAGTACCACGTCGGCTCCGCCGTCGCCTACAACGTCTGGCGCTACGCCGAGGCCACCGGCGACACCGGCTTCCTGCACGGCAAGGGCGCCGACATGCTCCTGCAGATCGCGCGCTTCTGGGCCGACTACGCCACCTTCGACAAGGACCTCGGGCGCTACCGCATCCGTGGGGTCGTCGGCCCCGACGAGTACCACGAGGCCTATCCCGACGCCACCCGCCCCGGGCTCGACGACAACGCCTACACCAACGTCACCGCCTCCTGGGTGATCTGCCGCGCCCTCGACGTGCTCGCCCAGCTCCCCGAACCGCTGCGCCGCGACATCACCGAACGCACCGGCCTCGACGACGCCGAACTCGAGCGCTGGGACGACGTCTCGCGCCGGCTCCACGTGCCCTTCCACTCCGGGGTCATCAGCCAGTTCGCCGGCTACGGCGAGCTCCAGGAACTCGACTGGCGCGGCTACCGTGCCAAGTACGGCGACATCCGCAGGCTGGACCGGATCATGGAGGCCGAGGGGGACACCGTCAACCACTACCAGGCGTCCAAGCAGGCGGACGTCCTGATGCTCGGCTACCTCTTCGCGCCCGGCGAGCTGCGCGCCCAGTTCCGGCGGCTCGGCCACGACCTCGACGAGGAGACCTGGCTGCGCACGGTCGACCACTACCTGGCCCGCACCAGCCACGGCTCCACCCTGAGCAGCCTGGTCCACGGCTGGGTGCTGGCCCGGGCCCGGCGCGGCCAGGCGTGGGAGTTCGTCCAGGAGGCGCTGGCCGGCGACATCGCCGACGTCCAGGGCGGGACCACGGGCGAGGGCATCCACCTGGGCGCCATGACCGGCACCCTCGACCTGGTCCAGCGCTGCCTGCCCGGCCTTGAGACCGGCGCGGGCGCGCTGCGCTTCGACCCGGTGCCGCTGCCGCAGATGTCCGACTACCGGTTCTGCCTGCGCTACCGCGGGCACTGGGGGGTCAAGGTCCGGCTGCGCGGACAGGAGCTGGAGATCTCCGTCGCCGCGGCCGCCCAGGACCCGGTCACGGTCCACCTGGGGGAGTGGACCGAGTCCCTGGCCCCCGGGGAGACCCGCACGGTGTCGCTGCGGGAACGCGGAGGGTGACACGGCGGTGCACGACCACGCGCACACGTACGGTAGGCTTGATCCGCACGATCACGCAGGGCAACCTCCGGGGAACCCCTGCTGAGAAGGCATCGGGACGTGGCGCAGCTTGGTAGCGCACTTGACTGGGGGTCAAGGGGTCGCAGGTTCAAATCCTGTCGTCCCGACACAGTGCACAGCACAGCAGGGGCCGGTTCGGGATCATTCCCGGGCCGGCCCCTGGTGCGTTTCCGGAGCCGCCCGCCGTCCCGTTCCTGAATGTCAGGCGCATGCCAATTTGGGGGTCCGCAGTCCGTGCCACAACCGGCGACGTCCGGACATGCGCCGACGAGGAGGTACAAGCCGATCCGGGGCCGCCGGCCCTGGGAGGCCGGGCCTGTCCCCGGTTCTTCGAAATGTTTCGGAGACTGACCCCGAAGGGCCCCTGCGAATTTCGGAAAACTTTCGGAAACATAGTCATTGACTGCCGCTCTTCAGCGCGCGCATACTCACGACCGTTCGAAACCTCCCCGTTGCGGAGACGACTCCGCACGGTCCGTACCCGTCCACCCGGCACGTCCACCGCGTATGTCCGTAGCCCGCCAGCAGGGGGCGCCGCGATCGTTGCGACTGGGCCACGTGCCCGAACCTCATCATGGCCACGGTCGGCCTGCCACCGGAAATGCCCGAATCGGAGCACGCGCACCGTTTTGGGCGTCCAGCAGGCGATTACTTCACGTTCATTATTCACACGCACCTGTGCCGGTGACGACAAATCAGGGAGTTTCCAAGATGGCGAGGAAAATGCGCAGCATCAAGGCTGTTGCGATCGGCGTGGGCATCGTTCTCGCGGCCACCGCTTGCGCAGGCAACGGCGAGACCGACGACAACGCCGAGTCCGGCGGCAAGGTCACGCTGACCGTGTGGGAGAACGCTTCCCCCGGCCCGGGCGCGGAGTACTGGAAGGGCGCCGTCAAGGAGTACATGGCGGCCAACCCGAAGGTCACGATCAAGCTGCAGCAGGTCCAGAACGAGGACTTCGACGGCAAGCTGCAGACCGCGCTGAACTCGAACTCCGCGCCGGACATCTTCCTGCAGCGTGGTGGCGGCAAGATGAAGGCCATGGTCGACGCCGGTCAGCTCCAGGAGCTGCCCTTCGACGACCAGGACAAGGCGAACGCGGGCGCTCAGGTCGCCGGCGCGACGATCGACGGCAAGGTCTACGCCGTCCCGCTGTCCACCAACCCCGAGGGCATCTACTACAGCAAGGACCTCTTCGAGAAGGCCGGCATCAAGTCGACGCCGACCACGATGGCCGAGCTCGAGGACGCCATCGCCAAGCTGAAGAAGATCGACGTCGCCCCGATCGCGGTCGGCGCCAAGGACGCCTGGCCCGCCGCGCACTGGTACTACAACTTCGCCCTGCGTCACTGCAGCGAGGACGCGCTGAACAAGGCCGGCGCCGAACTCAAGTTCGACGACCCGTGTTGGACCACGGCCGGCAAGGACCTGCAGAAGTTCCTCAAGAAGGAGCCGTTCCAGAAGGGCTACCTGACGACCCCCGCCCAGCAGGGCGCCGGCTCGTCGGCGGGCATGCTCGCCAACCACAAGGCCGGCATGGAGCTCATGGGCAACTGGAACCCGGGCGTGATCGCGGGTCTCACCCCGGACAAGAAGCCGCTCCCCGACCTCGGCTGGTTCCCCTTCCCCGCTGTCGACGGCGGTCAGGGTGACCCCACCGCGATGATGGGCGGCAGCGACGGCTACTCGGTCTCCAAGGCCGCGCCGAAGGAGGCCTTCGAGTTCCTCCGCTGGCTCGCCACGAAGGAGCAGCAGGAGAAGTACGCCAAGGGCTTCAGCACCCTCCCGGTGAACAAGGAGGCCCAGAGCGTCGTCACCGACGAGTACAACAAGTCGACGCTGGAGGCCTTCAACAAGGCGGCCTACTCCGTCATGTTCCTCGACACCCAGTACGGCCAGAACGTCGGCAACGCGATGAACACCGCCGTCGTGAACCTGATGGCCGGCAAGGGCACGCCCGAGGACATCGTCAAGAACACCAACGCGGCTGCCGCGAAGGGCTGAGTAAGGAACCATGAGCGACACCCTGGGCACTGACACGGCCCCCGGCCGTCAGTCGCAGGGCACGCCAGAAGCCGGGGACGCGGCCAAGTCCGCGTCCCCGGCCTCGCCGCGAGCGGCTGGACGCCGCCGCAGTGGCCGTGCCCGGATGCGACTCGAGATCGCGATCCTGTCCGGACCGGCGATCCTTGTCTTCCTGGCCTTCGTGATCTTCCCCGTGGCGCTTGCCGCGTACTACGGCTTCTACCGGTGGAAGGGTTACGGAGACCCGACCGACTGGGTGGGGCTGGACAACTACAAGCTGATCCTCGGCGACCCCGCGTTCCAGGAGGTGCTGCAGCACAACCTGTTCATCGTGGTGCTCTCCCTGCTGATCCAGGGACCGCTGGCGATCGGCCTGGCGCTGCTGCTCAACCAGAAGATCCGCGGACGCTCGATCATCCGCATCCTGATCTTCGTGCCGTACGTCATCTCCGAGATCATCGTCGGCACCGGCTGGAGCCTGCTGCTGCAGTCCAACGGCGCGCTCAACGACCTCCTGGGCAAGATCGGACTGGAGTCCTGGCAGCAGGACTGGCTGTCCGACCCGGACCTGGCCCTGTGGACGCTGATGGGCATCATCACCTGGAAGTACATCGGCTTCGCGGTGATCCTGATGCTCGCCGGCCTGCAGTCCATACCCGACGAGCTCTTCGAGGCCGCGGAGATCGACGGCGCCTCCTACTGGCAGATCCAGCGCCGCATCACGCTGCCGCTGCTCGGCCCGACGATCCGCATCTGGGGCTTCCTGTCGATCATCGGATCGCTCCAGCTGTTCGACCTGGTCTTCATCATCTGGGGCCCGTACATCGCGGGCACCGCCGGAACGTCGACGATGGCGATCTACATGGTCGCCGAGGGCCGCAACGCGGCCAACTTCGGCTACGGCAGCGCCATCGCGGTCGTGATGTTCGTGATCTCGATGATCGTCGCGCTGTTCTACCAGCGCTTCGTCCTGCGCCGTGACCTGCAGGGCGCCGTCACCGAGGGAGGCGCGAAGTGAGCGCGACGACCGCCAAGTCCGCGAACCTCACGGGGATCGCACGCCGCAGGCGCGCCGACAAGCGCCGCGACCAGGGTGCCAAGCAGAAGTGGGGCAACCCCTTCACCTACATCGTGGCGCTGCTCTTCATCGCGGCGTGCATCGCGCCCGTGCTGTTCATCGTGCTCGGCGGGTTCCGCACCAACTCGCAGTTCACCACCGACCCGTCGGGGCTGCCGAGCCCGTGGTCCTTCACCAACTACACCGACGTCCTCGCGACCCAGACGTTCTGGGGACAGTTCGGCAACTCGGTCATCGTCGGTCTGGCGAGCACCGCGGGCATCGTGATGCTCGGCCTGATGGTCAGCTTCGTGATCGCGCGATACGAGTTCAAGTTCAAAGGCGCGATGTACTCGCTGTTCGCCGCGGGTCTGATGTTCCCCCTGGTCATCGCCATCACGCCGCTGTACATCATGATCAAGAACCTGGGCCTGATCGACAACCTGCTGGGCATCATCATCCCGCAGATCGCGTTCGGCCTGCCGACGACCGTCATCATCCTGGTGCCGTTCCTCAAGGCGATCCCGAAGGAGCTCGAGGAGGCCGCGTCGATCGACGGTACGAGCCGGCTCGGCTTCTTCTTCCGCATGGTGCTCCCGCTGTCCACCCCCGGCGTGGTCACCGTCAGCATCCTGGGCTTCCTCGGCAGCTGGAACAACTACCTCCTGCCGTTGTACGTCCTGAACTCCGAGGCCAACTACACCCTGCCTCTCGGCGTCCAGGCGCTCTCCGCCTCGCAGTACTCGCAGGACACCGCGAAGATCCTCGCGTTCACCTCGCTGGCGATGCTGCCCGCCCTGATCTTCTTCTCGATCTTCGAGAAGAAGATCGTCGGCGGCCTGACCGGTGCCGTGAAGGGCTGACCCACGCCCCGTCCGCACCGGACCGTTCCACGCCTGCCCCCGCCGCCCCCGCGTCGGGGGCAGGCCCGTTGACCGTGGCGGCGCTCCCAGCACACCGGGCGCCGCGCCAGGAAGGACCACCTCCATGCCTCGCGCCCACATCGCGCTCGACCGCAAGGCCGTCGTCGCCCCCGTCCGGCGCCGCACCTTCGGATCGTTCGTCGAGCACCTCGGCCGCTGCGTCTACACCGGTATCTACGAGCCCGGGCACCCCAGCGCCAACGAGGACGGCTTCCGTATGGACGTCGTCGACCTCGTCAGGGAACTCGGCAGCACCACCGTGCGCTACCCGGGCGGCAACTTCGTCTCCGGCTTCCGCTGGGAGGACTCCGTCGGCCCCCGCGAGCAGCGGCCGGTGCGCCGCGACCTCGCCTGGCGCTCGCTCGAGTCGAACCAGGTGGGCCTCGACGAGTTCGCCAGGTGGCTCAAGCTCACCGACTCCGAGCTGATGCTCGCGGTCAACGTCGCCACCCGGGGCATCCTGCCGGCCCTCGACCTGCTCGAGTACGCCAACCACCCCTCCGGCACCACGCTGTCCGACCTGCGCATCGCCAACGGCACCCCGGAGCCGCACGACGTGCGGATGTGGTGCCTCGGCAACGAGATGGACGGCCCCTGGCAGACCGGCTACATGACGGCGGACGACTACGGCAAGATCGCCGCCCGGACCGCCGCCGCGATGAGGATGGCCGACAAGGACCTCGAACTGGTCGTCTGCGGCTCCTCCGGGTCCGGCATGCCGACCTTCGGCGACTGGGAGCGCACGGTGCTCGAGCACACCTACGAGCACGTCGACTACGTCTCCTGCCACGCCTACTACCAGGAGCTCGACGGCGACCTCGGCTCCTTCCTCGCCTCCGCGACCGACATGGACTTCTTCATCGACACCGTCGTCGCCACCGCCGACCACGTGGGCGGCAAGAAGCGCTCGAAGAAGAAGATCGACGTCTCCTTCGACGAGTGGAACGTCTGGTACCTCAAGGAGCACCAGGAGCAGGAAGCCCGGGAGACCGACCTGGAGTGGCGCCACGCCCCGCGCAAGCTCGAGGACGTCTACACCGTGGCGGACGCCGTGGTGGTCGGCAACCTGCTGATGACGCTGCTCAAGCGCAGCGACCGCGTCACCTCGGCGTCGCTCGCGCAGCTGGTCAACGTGATCGCGCCGATCATGACCGAGCCCGGCGGACCGGCCTGGCGGCAGACGACCTTCCACCCCTTCTCGATCACCAGCCGGCTCGCCTCCGGAGAGGTCATCCGGCCCGTGATCGAGGCGCCGGTGTACGAGACGGCGCGCTACGGCGAGGCGTGCCTCGTCGACGCCGTCGCGACCGTCGACGAGGACCGGGCCGCGGTGTTCCTGGTCAACCGCGACCAGCGGGAGACGGCCCAGGTCACGATCGACGTGCGCGGCCTCGGGTGCTCACGCGTCGTGGAGGCGCTCACGCTCGCCGACGCGGACGTGTACGCGAAGAACACGCTCGCCGAGCCGGACCGGGTGACGCCCGCCGCCAACGCGACCGCGGCCCTCGCCGACGGCACGGTCACCGTCGAACTCCCGCCGGTGTCCTGGACGGCGATCGCCCTGCGCTGACCGAGCGGGCGCCTTTCGGCGGACATTCGGCATTTTCGACGACACACGGTGAAGGAGCCCGACGATGGGCCGAGCCCTGGCCGGCGCGGCGTCCGGGGTGAGGCCCGCGGCGATCGCAGCTCTCGGCGCACTGATGGCCGCGACGTTCTGCGTCTCGACCACGGAGAACCTCCCGGCCGGACTGCTGCCGGAGATCTCCGCCGGCCTGGGCGTCTCCCTGTCCGCGGCCGGCCAGCTGGTCACCGGGTACGCCGTGGTCGTGGCGGTGTTGAGCGTCCCGCTGACGTACGCCACGCGCCGGGTCCCGCGCCGTCCGCTGCTGCTGGGCCTGATGGCGCTGTTCGTGGCCGCCTCCCTGGCGTCCGCCGCCGCGCCCACCTTCGGCCTGCTGCTCGCCTCGCGTGCCGTGACGGCACTGGTCCACGCCGTCTTCTGGGCGGTCGTCACGGTCACCGCGACCGGCCTCTTCCCGGTCGCGGTGCGGGGGCGGGTCGTCGCCATGGTCTTCGGAGCCACCTCGCTGGCCACCGTGCTGGGCGTGCCCGCCGGAAGCTGGATCGGGCAGCAGGCGGGCTGGCGCGTCGCGTTCCTGGTGCTGGGCGGGATCGGCCTGGCGGCCCTCCTCACCGTGGTCCTGTGCCTGCCGTCCACCGACGGCGCGCAGGCGTCCGCCGCCGAGGACCGCGCGCCGGACCGGGCGCGCTACGTCGTGCTGGTGCTGACGATCGTGCTGGTCATGACCGGCCTCGGCGCGGCGTTCACCTACACGGTGCCGTTCCTGCTGGAGGTGAGCGGTTTCTCCACCGAGGCGATCAGCCCGCTGCTGCTGGTCCGGGGCGCGGCGGGTGTGGCGGTGCTCTTCCTGGCCGGCCGCCTCGCCGACCGTCACCCCCGGCCGGCCACGGTGGCGCCGGTGGCCCTGCTGGCCCTCTCGCTGCTCGGCCTGTACGGGTGGGGCGCCGAGCCCGTGGTCGCCGCGGTGCTCACAGCGAGCTCCGGCATGGCCCTGTTCGCCATGATCACCACACTGACCAGTGAACTCCTCGCGGTGGCGCCCGGCGACCTGTTCGTCGCCTCGGCCGTCGGGAACGCGGCGTTCAACGCGGGCACGGCCGTCGGGGCGGCGGCCGGCGGCATGGTGCTGTCCGCCTCCGGCATCCGCGCCGTGATGCTGATGGGCGGCGCACTGACGGCGGCGGCGCTGGCCGTGCTCATGGTCGACCAACTGGTGCGGGCCACGCCGCGGGCGCCGCGCCCGCCGGTCGGCGGACCGTCGGCGGGGGCGGACGTGGAACCGGTCACCGAGCGGTCGTAGCGGCGGGACGGTAAGCCGGTCACCGGGCCGTCAGCAGGAGCCGGGGAACCGCGTCACCGGTTCGAGCGGGTGAGTTCGAAGAGGTCCCCCGCGTCCTCGTCCCCGACGTGGACGTACAGGAGCGGGTGCTCCTCGTTCCCGCCCACGTGCCACTCCTGGGTGGCGCAGCCCGGCACCCGGACGGTGACGCGCTGGGCCCAGGCGTCGTCACCCGGGTCGAGCGTCCAGGAGCCCCGTCCGTCACAGGGGTCCGCGCGCGTCCCGTCGTCCTCGAACCGGGCCAGCCCGGTGGCCGTCGCGGTGCCGTCCGCGTGGAGCACCAGGACGTCGGGATCGCCGTTGGCCCAGGAGCCGGCGAGCGTCCTCGCGGTCAGGGACGGCGGCTCGTAGGCGTCCACGACACCGGTCGCCAGGGCCAGCGCCCCGAGCACGGCGGCGCCCAGCACCGAACCGGCGCCCCAGAGCGCCACCCGGCCGACCGGACGCCAGCTCCGCCGAGGTCCGCGGAGCCGGGCCAGCAGCACCGCGGGCAGCGAGAAGGCCGCGACCGCCGCCCACGACGCGAGCCTCACCGGCACCGGCACGGCACCGGCGCCGCGGACGAACAGGAACGAGGCGGGCAGGGCGAGCAGCGCCACGGCCGGCAACACCCACCACCAGGCCGTCGGGCGGTGGAACAGCCGCGCCAGAGCGTCGCCCAGCCAGACGGCCGGCATGACCACGACGTGGGAGAACAGGACCCCGAACAGCACGCCCGCGACGGCGAGCAGCGGCAGGAGGACCAGGGTCAGGGTGCCCGGGACCCTGCCCGGGGACTCCGTCGTGGCGAGCACCACCATGACGGCCACCAGACCCAGCATCGCCTCCACCCCCAGCACCAGCATGGACATCACCAGCATCCACGCGTAGTTCCGGCCTCGACGGGCCATCTTCCCTCCCCGTTTCACGACATGGTCACGGCATGCCGAAGAACGCGGTCCGCGCGGATGCGGCCGCCGGGATCATCCTGCCATGCTTTTGAACGCGTTCAACTCGGAGGGAGGGGGGAAACGACGCTGCCGCCCGCGTGAGGTTCACGCGGGCGGCAGGGCTCCGGTCGTCGGGGGACTCAGGCGGTCGTGTCCGCGCCCGGCCCCGCCTGCTGCACCACCTCGAACGACCACAGCGTGGAGCCGCTCGCGGCCGGCTTCGGCCGCTCGCCGCCCTCGCCCTGACCGCCGCCCTGGTGGGCGGACTTCATCGGCCCCTCCATCCAGGCCTGGAACGCGGCCTCGTCGCGCCACCGCGTGTACACGAGATAGGTGTCGGTCCCCTCGACGGGGCGGAGCAGCTCGAACCATTCGAAGCCGTCGGAGTTCTCCACGGCGTGCGCCCGCGAGGCGAAGCGCTTCTCCAGGACCTCCCGCTGCTCGGCGGGCACGGACAGTACGTTGATCTTCACGACGCTCATGCCCTCATCCTGCCGCACCGTCCCGGAGTGCCGCCGGAGGCCTCGCGCAGCACGTGTTTCTCGGGCATGGTGACCCCAGGGCGGCCGTCCCGGTGAGCGGGTCGCGCACCCGTGGGGAGGGCGCATGGCGGAGCCGTTGAGAGGCTGGATATGGGCCCAGAACGCCCTGCCCTTCCTCCAGTTGCTGTCCCACTACGCCGGTTACGCCTTCGACGGCACCGACTGGGAGACCGTCGAGGCGGGCATCGGGGACACCGACGACGACCGGGCGGACGGCTGGTACACCTATCCGCTGGTCGGCACCCGGGCCGAGCTGGAAGTCGCGCTGGCCCTCGCCACCGGCTCCGACGTCCTCGCGGTCACCGTCACCGGCCTCGACGACCCCGAACTCCGCCTGCGCGCCGACACGTTGATCTCCGCCTTCGCCAGCATGTGAGCCCACGCCCAGCCCGGCGGACACGCGGGAAGCCGCCTATGCTCCCCGTCATGACGACGACGAACGGGCCGACCGACGCCGAGGTGGCGCTCGCCGCCGCGCGGGCCGGGGCCGCCGTGGTGCGGGCCCTGTACGGCAGCGCGCCCGAGCGGCACGACAAGGGGAACGGCGACTTCGCCACCGCGGCGGACCTGGCGGCCGAGGAGGCGATCCTGCACGTCCTGCGCGCCTCCCGGCCGGGTGACGCCGTGACCGGTGAGGAGGCCGGAGCCACCGGGCCGGCGGACGCCGGACGCAGGTGGCTGGTCGACCCTCTCTGCGGCACCCTCAACTACGCCGTGGACACCATGCTCGCCGGGGTCAACGTCGCCCTGCGGGACGGTGGGCGGGTGACGGCCGCCGCCACGGCCGACCCGTTCAGCCGCGAGGTGTACCTGACCGACGGGACGGGCGCCCAACTCCTGGGTCCCCACGGTCCCGACGGCACGCGGACGGACCTGACCCCCTCGCCCGCGTCCTGCCTGGTCGACCTCAACCTCGACCCGCCGTTCCCCAACGCCCCCGCCTTCCGGGCCGCCCGGCTGCTCGCCGACCCGGCGTTCACCGCGCGCTTCCGGCCCCGCGTCGTCTCCACGACCCTGGCCGTCGCCTGGGTCGCGGCGGGCCGGCGGGCCGCGTACGTCACGGACGGGGACCTGCGCGACAGCGTGCACTTCGCCTCCGGCATCGCCCTGTGCCAGGCCGCCGGATGCGTCGTCACAGGCATCGACGGCCGGCCCCCGTACACCGGCGCCAACGGTCTGATCGCCGCGGCCGATCCGGACACGCACGAGGCGCTGCTCACCATGGCGCGGGCCGGGGCCCGCGCGGAGCGTTGAGCACCGCTCACCCGGATCCGGGAGCCAGCACCTCCTCGCAGTCGACCCAGGCGTGCTCGCTCAGCAGCGGGCGCAGACGGGTGAACAGGGCGAGCAGGCCGGAGCCCCACCGCTGCCGGAAGTCCGGGTCCACGCGGGCGATGTCCAGCTCGTTGACCGCCGTCAGCTCGGCGAAGTCGCGCAACTGCCGGTCGGTGGGGGCGAACTCCCGGCCGGTGAAACGGTCGTGGAACACCGGGGAGGACCCGCCCAGGCCGGGGTAGGTGGCCGACCGGCCGCAGGAGGCGTAGAGGCGGACGATCGCCTCGGCCTCGTCACCGATCACCGCGACCAGCTCCCCACGCCGCTCCAGCGGCAGCAGGGCCGTGGCGAACCCGTCCGTGCCGTAGAAGGCATGACACAGCCCCGCCAGCCGCAGGGCCGGGCGGGCCTCCCAGTTCCCCAGCCGGGAGTACACCCGCGTCAGATGCGCGAGGAGGGTGCCGCCGGGGTGCGGAACGTCTCCCGCGCCGGAACGGAGCAGCAGCTCCTCGGCGAGCGTCGCGGAGGAGGAGTCGAGCACGGTCATCGGTCCTTTCCGGTGGGCGGGCGCCGGGCGCGGCGGTTCGACGCGAGTCGATCGGGCCGGCCCGGCGATTCCGTGCCCTGCGATTCCGGGCCCGTCGATCTTCACCGTGGGCCGGACCCCAGGTCAATCCTGGGGATCACTCACCACCCCCGAGTCATCTCTGGGGTGCCAGGGCGCATTCCGGAGGCGGCGCGCCGATCGGCCGGACGGAGGAAGCGGACGGGGCCCCCGTGCGGCGGCGGTGCCAGACTCGGTCCTTCGGACGCTGGAGGTGCGCGGTGGATCTCGACGCTGTCGCTCAGGAGCTGTACGGCACGCCCCCCGAGGAGTTCACCAGGATGCGCGACCAGCGCGCCGCCCGGGCCCGCGAGGACGGCGACCGGGAACTGGCGAAGCGGATCAAGGCCCTGCGCAGACCCACGCTGTCGGCCTGGGCCTGCAACCTGCTGGTCCGGGAGCGCAAGGAGGAGACCGAACCGCTGCTGCGGCTGGGAGAGGCGCTGCGGCAGGCCCACCTCGACCTGGACGGCGGCGCGCTGCGCGACCTCTCGCGGCAGCAGCACCTGCTGGTGTCCGCGCTGGCCCGGCAGGCCGTGGAATTGAGCGCGGCGGCAGGGCACCGGGTGGGGGAGGGGGCCCGGGAGGAGATCGAGGGCACCCTCCGCGCCGTGCTGGCCGACCCGGAGGCGGCCGAGGCCTGGGCCGGGGGCCGGCTGACCAGACCGCTCACCGCGGCGCCGGGCTTCGGGGCCGCGCTGGGCGGCGGGACGTCGCCCGACCTGCGGCTGGTGCCCACGTCGGAGGCGGGGGACGAGGAACCGGAGGCGGGCCCGGGTGGCGGCAGCTCCGCGCGCCGGGGCACGGGCGGCGCGCCGGACGCGGGCGGCGGCACGCGGCGGGGGACCGCCGCCGAGGAGGAACGCCGCACCCGGGAGCGGGAAGCGGCCGAACGCGAGGCGGCCGGACACGAGGCGGCCGAACGCGAGGCGGCCGAACGCGAGGCCGCGGAACAGGAGCGGCGGTGCGAGCTGGAGGAGGCACGCGCGCAGGCGGAGGAGGCCGCACGGGCGCTCGGCGAGGCGGAGGAGGAGTCGGCCGGCGCCGACCGCGCCGCACAGGACGCGGCGGACCGCGTCGCGGCTCTCGGGGAGCGGGTCCTGGGCCTGGAGGAGGAGCTGCACGTCGCCCGGGAGGAGACCCGCGAGGCACGGGCCGGGGAACGCGCGGCCCGCGACCGGGCCCGGGCCGCCGCCCGCACCCTCCGCGACGCCCGCCGCCGCGCCACCACCGCCCAGACCCGCGCCGCCCGCCTCGCCGACGACGCGTGACACCGCTCCGGACGCCGGTACCGGCCGCCCCTCCCGTGTAGTGCGGACGGCGGCGCCCTCACGGACCCGCGCCGCACCCCCGGGGCGCCGCGGTGGAGCTCCGGCCGCTCCCAAGGCCCCAGGCCGCTCCCCAAGCCTGACGCCGCTCCCAAGGCTGCGAGGCCTCAGGCCGCTCCGAAGGCCGTGAACGTCCACCCCGTCGCCCGGTGGACCGCGTCGTCCGGCAGGGCCGCCCGGGCATCGCGCAGCGCCTCGGCGAGGGTCAGGCGGCAGGCGAGGCCCTTGTGCAGGGCCAGCATCAGCGGCACCACCGCCGCGTCGTTGACCGGCGCGCTGCTCGCCACCACCCCCGCCGTGCCGAGCGGCAGTAAGGCCGTGACCAGGCCCAGCAGTTCGTCCGAGCCGACCGGCGCCAGCCGCGCCGTGTCGCAGCTGGACAGGATGAGCCGGTACGGGCTGCTCTCCAGCCGCTCGAAGTCGTGCACGGTCAACGGCCCGTCGGCCATCCGCAGCGAGGAGAACAACGGGTTGTCGGCCCGGAAGGCGCCGTGCGCCGCGATGTGGGCCAGCGACGCGCCGTCCAGCGCCCGCAGCACCTCACCGGCCCGTGCGTCGTCCCCCTCCAGCAGGGTCGGCCGTCCGTAGTGGTCGACCAGTTCCGGCACCTCCGCGCCGCCCGTCGCCAGCCCGGGCCCGCGCACCAGGACGTGCCGGCCGCCCGCCGGCGGCGCCGTCTCCCGGGCGCGCAGCCAGGCGCCCGCCGACGGCGACACGTTCACCACCCGCTCCCGCAGCGACGGCAGCAGCGCCCACGGCACCCGGTGCAGCCGCCCCGGCGGCACCACCACGACCGGCCCGGGACCGAGCCGCGCGGCCGCCTCGCCGAGCAGCGCCTCCTCCAGACGGCGCCCGGCCGCCTCCAGCAGGGGAAGCCGCGCCGCGCCGCCGGGGTGCGCCAGCCGCCGCAGCCCGGCCTGCACCAGCTCCGCCTCCGCCTCCGCCCGCGACAGCCGGCCGCCGGTGAACACCCGCACCCGGCCGCCGCCGCACAGCAGCACCCGCACCCGGTCGTCCAGCACCACCAGCTCGACCAGCTGAGCGCCGTCCCGGCCCAGGCGCTCCAGCAGCCTCGCCGGGTCGAACCGGCGGCCGTCACCGCCCGCCCCCGCGCCCCGGGCCCGCAGCGTCCGGGAGCGGATCTCCCGCTCCAGGCGCCGCTGCTCACGCTCCAGCACCGGCACCGGACGGCCGTCCCGGCGCGCCTCCTCGGCCCGGGACGCGATCTCCCGGAACGACGCCAGGTCCGCCAGCAGCCCCGGATCGGCGGGCGGCCGGGCGGCCGGCGCGGCCAGCGCCGCCGCCCGCCACCGCTCGCTCCACTCCAGCAGCCGCCGGGCGCCGCCGGAGGCCAGCGCGGCCTCCTGGGCCAGCGCGGCCAGCTCCTCGCCCTGCTCGGTGACCCGGGCCCGCAACTCCGGCGCGCCCAGCGTGGTGCGGTGCCCGTCCAGGACGTCCAGCCCGTGCCGGCAGGCCCGCAGCACACCGCGCCGCGACCCGGCGGCCCGGGCCCGCAGCGCCTGCGCCACCCAGCCCGTCACACGCGCCTGCGGCGCACCGCCGTGCCGGGCCCGGGCGGCCAGGGCCAGATGGACCTCCGCCTCCGCGGGCCGGTCCAGCGCCAGGGCGATCCGTCCCGCCAGCAGCGCGGCCTGCGGCGCCGACGGCGAGCCGAAGGAGGCCAGCCGCCCGGCGAGGGCCGCCGCGTCCGAGACCATCCGGCCGGTGCGCCGCCCCACCGCGAACCGGGCCTCGGCCAGCACCAGCCGGGCGTGCGCCTCGCCCCAGGGCCGGCGCTGCCGGGCGAACAGCCGCACCGCGGCCGCCGCCCGGTCCACCGCCGTGTCCGGTGCGCCCGCCGCACCGGCCGCCTGCGCCGCCACCAGCAGCAGCTCCGCCTTGCGGGTGCGCTGCCCGCCGATCCGGTCCAGCGCCGCGATCGCCGCGTCCGCCTCGGCCAGCGCCTCGGCCGCCAGGCCCGCCGCCCGCAGCACCTCGCAGCGCCGGATGCTCAGCATGAACGTCGGCGTGCCCAGGGCGTCGTAGCGCCCGGCGGCCTCGTCGAAGAGGCGCAGCGCCGCGGGGATGTCACCGGCGCGGAAGGCGGTCAGGGCCCGCGACTCCACCACGTCCGCCTTGTCGTGCTCCTGGCCGGTCGTCCCCCACAGCTCCTCCGCCGACGCGAAGTCCGCCTCCGCGCGGTCCACCGCGCCCAGCGCCAGGTGGACCGTCGCCCGCAGGGTCAGCGAACGCGCCACCCAGATCACGTCCCCGGCCTGCCGCAGCACCGGCACCGCGCGCCGGACGTCGTCCAGCGCCTCGCCGTGGCGGCCCAGCACCCAGAACGAGTACGCCCTGCGGTACAGCACCCGGGCCCGGGTGTGCGCCGAGCCCCGGCCCACGCCCCGCTCGAGGGCCGCCAGGCCCTGCCGGGTCCGCCCCGCGTGCACCAGCGCCACCCCGAGCGTGGCCAGCACGTCGGCCTCCCGGTCCGCGGAGCCCGCACGGGCCGCCAGGTCCCGGGCGCGCCGCAGATGCCGCAGCGCCACGTCGAGATCGCCGAAGTCGCGCTGCCAGATCCCGATCACCTGATGGGCCACCGACGCGTGCCCCGGCGGGGGGCCGGACTCGAGGAGCCGCTCCGCCCTGCGCAGGGCCACGTCGGGCCTGGCGAAGACCATCGGCAGCAGTTCGAGGACGGTTCCGTTTCCCGCTGTCACCTGCCGCATCGTAGTGCCCTGGCCAGGGGTTTCGGCACGGGCGGTGTGAAGGCGGTGTATCAACCGCGATGCGGCAGACTCCTTCTGACGACGTAGCACCCGAGGGGGAGGAAGCCCTATGCCGGCCCGGCGGTTCCACGAGCAGTGCGAGCAGGTCCGACGTTCCATGCCCGACGTACCGCTGGCCGTGGACGAGGGGGCGGGATTCCTCTACGAGCGCGGCCACCTGCTGGTGCGCGACGGGGAGGACGCCCGGCTGGTCGCCGACGCCCTGCGCGAGCGGCGCGCCGACATCCCCGGCGCGGCCGGCCGCGAGCGGATAGCCCCCGCCGGACCCGGCAACCGTTCCGGCGTGACGCGGATCAGGGTCGCCGAGCCGGCCGAGGGGGCCCGCGCGGCCGGCGCCGCGGACCCCGCGGTGGACGGGGCGCTGCGCGCGGTGCGCGCCCTCGAGGACCGCGCCGGACGCCGCATGGTCTCCCGCAACCACGTCATCACGGTCGCGGTGAACGCCTGCCCCGGTGACGAGCCGGTGCCCGCCGCACCGGGCGAGGGACCCAACCCGGCGCCCGCCGGCCGCGACCACGAGCCGGACTCCGGCGTCGGCGTGCTGGTGGTGGACACCGGCCTCACCTCCGACCACGCCCGCTGTCCCGAACTCGCCCGCGTGCGCGGCGACCTGGAGACCTCCGAGCGCGACGCCGACGGAGTGCTGCGGCAGTACGCGGGACACGGCACCTTCATCGCCGGCCTGCTGGCCGCCGTCGCCCCGCACGCCGACATCACGGTCTCCAACGCGCTCAACGACGCCGGCGCCGTCCTGGAGTCCGAGTTCGGACCGCTCCTCCTGGACGCCGCCGAGAGCGCCGGCTGGCCGGCCCTGATCAGCCTCTCCGCGGGCACCGCCACCGGCGACGACCAGGGCCTCCTGGGACTCGAGCACTTCATGGCGGAACTGCTGAAGCACCCCGGCACCCTGCTGGTCGCCGCAGCCGGCAACAACGGCTCCGACACCCCGTTCTTCCCGGCCGCCTACGCCGCCCGGCCCAAGTACCGCAAGGCGGTGTTCTCCGTGGGCGCCCTGCGCGGCGACGGCGAGGCCCACGCCTGCTTCAGCAACCACGGCCGGTGGGTGGACGCCTACGCGCCCGGCGAGCGCCTCACGGCCCCGCTGACCGGCTTCGACGCCCCCGTCCCGTACGTCTACCAGCACTCCAGCTACGACGAGTGCCGGCACGGCGGCGACTACTCCTGCACCTGCCGCTTCCCGGTCCGCACCGGGCTGCTCAGCGCGGACGGCGAGGACGCGCCCGGCGAGCCGGAGCGTGTCGAGTTCAGCGGCTACGCGCGCTGGAGCGGCACCTCCTTCGCCACCCCGGTGGCCGCCGCCATGGTCGCCGCGCACATGGCCGCCCACAAGGAGAGCGACCCGCGCCGCGCCCGCCGGGACCTGCTCGCCTCCCTGAAGGACACCGCCGAGGTGCACGGAGCGCGGGCGGCCGCGCTGCGTCCCCCGAGCTGGCGGCCCGTCAGCGGACCGGGGACGGGCGAACGTTGACCCCGTCCTTGAGTCTCACCCGTACGGCGTACGATGGCGTGCCGTACACGAGGGGTGGGGGAGTGGAACGAGCGACAGTCGGCGCCTTGCTGAAGTCCGCGGTCGAGGGCGACCAGGACGCCTGGCGGGGCCTGGTGGACGGGCTCAGCCCGTTGGTGTGGTCCGTGGTCCGCGGGCACCGGCTCTCCGAGGCGGACGCCCACGAGGTCTACCAGATCGCCTGGTTCCGCTTCGCGCAGAACCTCGGGCGGATCCGCGAGCCGGAGAAGGCGGGTTCCTGGCTCGCCGCCACCGCCCGCCACGAGTGCCTGAAGGTGCTGCGGGCGCAGCGCCGGTGGACGCCCACCGACGACCCGCAGGTGCTGGACCGCCCCTGCGACAGCTGCTCGCCCGAGCAGAAGGTCCTCGAGTCCGAGGAGGAGGCCGAACGGGCCGACCGGCACCGCACGGTGTGGGAGGAGTTCGACGCGCTCGGCGACCGCTGCCGGCAGCTGCTGCGCCTGATCATCGCCGAGCCGCCGCCCAGCTACCGCGAGGTGTCCGTCGCCCTGGGCATCGCGGTGGGCTCCATCGGACCTATTCGACAGCGGTGCCTGCGCCGGCTGCGCAAGCGCCTGACCGACCGGGGGGTTCTGTGAACGGCCCGCACGCCTTCGACGACAGCGACGACGCCGACGACTTCGACGAGCAGCCCTTCGACGACCTGAAGCTCCTGGAGGTCGAGGGACTGCTGAGGGAGGCGGCCGAGGTCTGCGACCCGGTGCCCACCGCGCTGCGCGAGGCGGCGCTGGCCGCCTTCGCGCTGCACGACCTGGACGCCCGCCTCGCCGAGCTCACCTTCGACTCCTTGCTGGACGCCGCCCCCGTCAGGGGCGCCGAGGACGGCCCGCGCATGCTCACCTTCGCGGCCGGCGACCTCACCGTCGACGTCGAGGTGGGCGAGGACGGGCTGCTGGGCCAGCTCCTGCCGCCCCAGGCGGCGGGCGTGGAGGTGCTGACCCGGCCCGCCCCGGAGGCGGCGGCGCGGTGCGACGCCGACGAGACGGGCGGATTCTCCTGCGCGGTCGACGTCACCGGCCCGTTCGCCCTGCGGGTCCGGGCCGGCGACGAGGTGGTCGTCACGGAGTGGCTGCGGGTCTGACCGCGGCGGGGCGGCCGCCCCGCCGCGGGCGGCCGCCCGCTCACCAGGCGACCGGGAGCGCCTCGGGCCCGCGGATCATGGTGCGCCGCCGCCACGGCACCTCCCGCTCGGCTACCGCGAGCCTGAGCGCGGGCAGCCGCTCCAGCAGCGTGGTCACCAGCAGCTCGGTCTGCAGCCGGGCCAGGACCGCCCCCGTGCAGAAGTGCGGACCGTTGCCGAAGGCCAGGTGCGGGTTGGGGTCACGGGCCAGGTCGATCCCGTCCGGATCGGTGAAGACCTCCGGATCCCGGTTGGCGGCCAGGTAGGAGACGTACACCGGCTCGCCCGCCGTGATCGTCCGCCCCGCGAGCTCGACGTCCTCCAGCGCGATCCGGGCCAGGCCCACCGTGCTGCGGTGCGGGATCCAGCGCAGCAGCTCCTCCAGGGCGGCGTCCAGCGCGGCCGGACGGTCCAGCACCTCGCGCATCCGGGCCATCAGGTCCGGCCGGGTGAGCAGCAGGAAGAGCATCTGCCCGCAGTTGTGCGTGACCGCCTCGCCGCCGATCTGCAGCGGCCCCGCCACCCCGATCGCCTCCTCCTCGGTCAGCTCCCCCCGGCCCACCGCGGCTCCCAGCATCGACAGGACGCCGCCGCCCTGCCCGCCGTCGCCGTCGCCGGGGGAGCCCGCGCGGCGGTCACGGATCGTCCGCGTGATCCAGCCGTACAGGCCCGCCTTGGCCTCCTCGGCCGCCTCCGCACCACCGGAGGTGGAGATGATCTGCCGGGTCCAGGCACGCACCCGGTCCCGGTCGGCCTCCGGGACGCCCATCACCTCGCCCACCACGGCCAGCGGGTACGGCTCGAGCACCGTCGCGATCAGATCGGCCGGCGGCCCCTGGGCCAGCAGGCCGTCGACCAGCGGGTCGAGCAGCGCCTGGGCGCGCGGGCGCAGGCGCCGCATCGCGCCGACGGTGAAGGCGCCCGCGAAGGCGCGGCGCAGCCGGTTGTGGTCGGGCTGGTCGGCGAAGGCCAGTGACCCCGGGCGGGGCTTGAAGTGCGGGGCCAGCCGGGTGACCTGGCGGCGGGTCACCTCCGCGCGCCCGAACCGGGGGTCGTTGGTGACGGCCCGGACGTCCTCGTGACGGGTGGCGAGCCAGGCCCAGCCCTCACCGTGCGGCAGACGGATCCTGGTCAGCGGGCCCTCGCGCATCAGCTCGGCCAGCAACGGGTCGAAGCCGGGGCCGTCGATCTCCGGCGGCACCCAGTCCCGGACGGGCGGAGGAGGTGGTGCGGTCATCTCCTGAGTCATGGAACCACCCTGGGGCGGCCCGGCGCGTCTGTCGCGCCCGGCTGCTCCGTGCGGTCCCCGCACCGGCCGTCGCGGGCCGGAAACGGGCTCCGCCCCGCCCGGTGGGCCGGG
>NZ_JBHTVQ010000046.1:6460-68176 GCF_042792855.1 Streptomyces sp. NPDC056600 | reverse complement strand
GCGCCCGGGGCCCCGGCCGGGCCCGCGCCCCTGGTCAGGCGGCCCGGCCGGGTGACCGAAAAACGGCTTGCGGCAAATCCGTCGTCCTCTGGATCTGCCACCCGTTCCTCACATAAGCTCTTCACAAGTCTCGCGCGCCATCTTCATGCGTCGCTGACCGGCTCGTTCTGCCGGGCAACCGCCGCGGACAGGAGACCGCGGGAGATGCAGATCACAGTGATGTCAACGTAACCCTTCAGTGCATTCGAAGGTCTAAGTTGGCGGTGCCGGAAGCATCTTGGGGGGTGTGACCGGCATCTGCGGAGACGTCTTGGGGGACGCCTCCGGAGCTGCGTTGCCGGGGCACGTGCGACCGGGGAGCTTTGAGCGGCCCTCCCGACGGTACGGGTCCCGGCAGACCGCACAACGCGTGCCGTCCTGACGGCGCGCGCAGCGTTTCAGGCGCTGCCCGTGGACGCCCGGGCCCGGATCCCGTGGGGGGAATCCGCACCGGGGCACAGAAGGGCGCCCTGTACGTCGGCCCGTGGGGGGACCGGCGGCAGGGCGCCCTTCGTCTTTCTCCGTCCGGTGGGCCATGGCGCCCCTGGGGCGAGGGGGCCGCAGCGGCCGCCCTCTATCCGTGGACGTCGAACTCGTGGCCGTGTCCGGCGTCCACGGGGCAGCCGAAGACCCGAAGGTCCCCCCAGCGGCCGACAGTGATGCCCGTGCCGTGGTCGCTGGCCACGGTGAACAGCAGACGCATGGAGGCGTCGCAGGCACGGCAGCGCACGTCCCACGGGGCGGCCACGTGCCAGGTGGGCCACCCGCCGAACTTGCACCCCGCGACGCGCGTGATGACGTCGGCCCCGTCCTCGCCGCCGGTCTCCGCCACCAGCCGGTCGAGGTCCTTCGCGATGTCGTCCGGGAGCTCCTGCGGGTCGGGGAAGTCCGTCAGCGGTACCGGTGTCAGCGTGTGCGGCACCGGCGAGAAGCCGTAGTCCTCGTCCTCCTGCCGCACGGGGGCCGGGGGCCGCAGGGGTTCCCCCGACAGGTCGGCGGCCCGCCGCCATCGGATCTCCACGACGGGGTTGCCGTCCACCTGCGGAGCCGGAGGATCCCAGTGCGTGTTCGGGCACCAGAGGAGCTGGAACACGTCGGCGCCTTCCGGCCACCAGTCTCCTGGAGCGTCCCGCCGGAAGACCTGCACCACGGGGATCATCGCCACGGGCGGCAGCCCGGACGGCTCCCGTTCGTCGGGCACGGAGCAGTGCGGCCAGGGCTCGTCCGCGGCCCAGAGCATCGGACCGGCGATCGAACTGTCGTGGAGAGCCGGCGCCCGCTCCGTCGGGTGGAGGACGACCGCCGGCCGTGCGTAGGGGGCGAGGCCGGGTACGGCTGTGACGATCGCGTCGGCGGACGGTCTGTTCGCGTAGGGCAGCATGGCCGGAGCCTAGGGTGCCGCGCCTCGCGCACCGGCGCCACGGGTGCCCGTACGGCGCCCCGGACGCGCCGGAGCCGCCCCGGTCGGAGACGACCGGGACGGCTCCAGTGGCAAAGCGGTGGGCGGCCGGTCAGGCGCGCTCCTCCACCGGGACGAAGTCGCGCTCGACGATGCCCGTGTAGATCTGGCGCGGGCGGCCGATGCGGGAACCCGGCTCCTTGATCATCTCGTGCCACTGCGCGATCCAGCCCGGCAGGCGGCCCAGCGCGAACAGCACGGTGAACATCTCGGTCGGGAAGCCCATAGCCCGGTAGATCAGACCCGTGTAGAAGTCCACGTTCGGGTACAGGTTGCGGGAGACGAAGTACTCGTCGGACAGCGCGTGCTCCTCGAGCTTCAGCGCGATGTCCAGCAGCTCGTCGGACTTGCCGAGCGCCGAGAGCACGTCGTGGGCCGCGGCCTTGATGATCTTGGCGCGCGGGTCGAAGGACTTGTACACCCGGTGGCCGAAGCCCATCAGGCGGACGCCGTCCTCCTTGTTCTTCACCTTGCGGATGAAGGAGTCGACGTCGCCGCCGTTGGCCTGGATGCCCTCGAGCATCTCCAGCACCGACTGGTTGGCGCCACCGTGCAGCGGGCCCCACAGGGCGCTGATGCCGGCCGAGATGGACGCGAACATGTTGGCCTGCGAGGAGCCGACCAGGCGCACCGTGGAGGTGGAGCAGTTCTGCTCGTGGTCCGCGTGCAGGATCAGCAGCTTGTCGAGCGCCGAGACCACGACCGGGTCCAGCTCGTACTCCTCCGCCGGCACGGAGAACGTCATGCGCAGGAAGTTCTCGACGTAGCCGAGGTCGTTGCGCGGGTAGACGAACGGGTGGCCGACCGACTTCTTGTACGCGTGCGCCGCGATCGTCGGGAGCTTGGCGAGAAGGCGGATCGTGGAGAGGTGCCGCTGCTTCTCGTCGAACGGGTTGTGGCTGTCCTGGTAGAAGCTGGACAGCGCCGAGACCACCGAGGACAGCATCGCCATCGGGTGGGCGTCCCGCGGGAAGCCGCGGAAGAAGTTCTTGACGTCCTCGTGCAGCAGGGTGTGCTGCGTGATCTCGTTCTTGAACGTCGTGAGCTCGTCGACCGTCGGGAGCTCGCCGTTGATCAGCAGGTAGGCGACCTCCAGGAAGGTCGACCGCTCGGCCAGCTGCTCGATCGGGTAGCCGCGGTAACGCAGGATTCCCTGCTCACCGTCCAGATAGGTGATCGCGGATTTGTAGGCGGCGGTGTTGCCGTAGCCGCTGTCCAGGGTCACCAGACCGGTCTGGGCCCGGAGCTTCGCGATGTCGAAGCCCTTGTCGCCGACGGTGCTGTCGACCACCGGGTAGGTGTACTCGCCGTCGCCGTACCGCAGTACTACAGAGTTGTCGCTCACGTCTTCCCTCACCGACCTAGTCCTCATCTTCGAGGTGCCCTGACCGCCTCTACCTTCCCCCAACTGGCTCTGGCGAGTGCACTCGGGGTCGACCATCGGGCCCATCGGCGGCACTCAGTGCCGTCAACCTGTTCATCCTGCCCGTCGCGGGCCGGTTGCGGAAGGCCACTGTGACCTTTGCGACCCATTTGATCGATCATTTTTATCGAAAAGAATCCTCACACCGACGATCGGGGCCCCGGGAGCCGCCCCGCGCCGGAAAGCCTGTGGTCCAGCGCCGTGCAACGCCGCCCCGCCGAGACGGTGCGCACCGCCTGCCCGATGGCTTTGCGGGAGCCAACGAGCACGACCAGTTTCTTGGCCCGGGTCACCGCCGTGTAGAGCAGGTTGCGCTGCAGCATCATCCACGCGCCGGTGGTCACCGGGATCACCACGGCCGGGTACTCGCTGCCCTGCGAGCGGTGGATGGTCACCGCGTAGGCGTGGGCCAGCTCGTCGAGCTCGTCGAAGTCGTAGGGAACCTCCTCGTCCTCGTCGGTGAGCACCGTGAGCCGCTGCTCGTCGGGATCGAGCGAGGTGACGACACCGACCGTGCCGTTGAAGACCCCGTTCTTCCCTTTTTCATAATTGTTACGGATCTGTGTGACTTTGTCCCCCACACGGAAGACCCGTCCGCCGAATCTCTTCTCGGGCAGGTCCGGGCGTGCCGGGGTGACCGCCTGCTGCAGCAGGCCGTTGAGCGCGCCGGCGCCCGCCGGGCCGCGGTGCATGGGGGCGAGCACCTGTACGTCGCGGCGTGGGTCGAGGCCGAAGCGGGCGGGCAGCCGCCGGGCGGCCACGTCGACGGTGAGGCGGCCGGCCTCCTCGGTGTCCTCCTCCACGAACAGGAAGAAGTCCTTGAGCCCGTCGGTGACCGGATGGTGCCCGGCGTTGATCCGGTGCGCGTTGGTGACCACGCCGGACTGCTGCGCCTGGCGGAAGACCTTGGTCAGGCGCACCGCCGGGACGGGGCTGCCGTCCGCCAGCAGGTCCCGCAGCACCTCGCCGGCGCCGACGCTGGGCAGCTGGTCCACGTCGCCGACGAACAGCAGGTGGGCACCGGGGGCGACGGCCTTGACCAGCTTGTTGGCGAGCAGCAGGTCCAGCATGGAGGCCTCGTCGACCACCACCAGGTCGGCGTCCAGCGGACGGTCCTGGTCGTAGGCGGCGTCCCCGCCAGGCTTGAGCTCCAGCAGCCGGTGGACGGTGGAGGCCTCGGCGCCGGTCAGCTCGGCGAGCCGTTTGGCGGCCCGGCCGGTGGGCGCGGCCAGCACCACCTTGGCGCGCTTGGCGCGGGCCAGCTCCACGATCGAGCGGACCGTGAACGACTTGCCGCAGCCGGGCCCGCCGGTGAGCACGGCGGCCTTCTCGGTGAGGGCCAGCTTCACCGCCGCCTCCTGCTCCGGCGCCAGCTCGGCCCCGGTACGGGTGCGCAGCCAGCTCAGCGCGCGGTCCCAGTCCACGCCGCGGAACCAGGGCATCCGGTCGTCGTCGGCACGCAGCAGCCGCAGCAGGCGGGAGGCCAGCGCCTGTTCCGCCCGGTGGAAGGGGACCAGGTAGACGCCGGTGACCGGGCTGCCGTCGTCGTCCGGTCCGGGGACCCTCTCGCGGACCACTCCCGGCTCCTCGCCGTCCGGCCCGGGCTCGGCCAGCTCGGCGAGGCACTCGATGACCAGGCCGGTGTCCACCTGGAGCAGCTTGACCGCGTCGGCGATCAGGCGTTCCTCGGGCAGGAAGCAGTGGCCCTGGTCGGCAGACTGGGAGAGGGCGTACTGGAGCCCGGCCTTCACCCGCTCCGGGCTGTCGTGCGGTATGCCGACGGACTGGGCGATCTTGTCGGCGGTGAGGAAGCCGATGCCCCAGACGTCGGAGGCGAGGCGGTAGGGCTGGTTCTTGACGACGGAGATGGAGGCGTCGCCGTACTTCTTGTAGATGCGCACGGCGATGGAGGTCGACACCTCGACGGTCTGGAGGAAGAGCATGACCTCCTTGATCGCCTTCTGTTCCTCCCAGGCGGCGATGATCCGCTTCGTCCGCTTGGGACCGAGACCGGGGACCTCGATCAGGCGCTGCGGCGACTCCTCGATGACGGTGAGGGTGTCCATCCCGAAGTGGCGGGTGATGCGGTCGGCGAAGACCGGGCCGATGCCCTTGACCAGGCCGGATCCGAGGTAGCGGCGGATGCCCTGGACCGTGGCGGGCAGGACGGTCGTGTAGTTCTCGACGTGGAACTGCTTGCCGTACTGGGGGTGGGAGCCCCAGCGGCCCTCCATCCGCAGCGACTCCCCGACCTGGGCGCCGAGCAGCGCCCCGACGACGGTGAGCAGCTCGCCCGGGCCCGAGCCGCGGCCGGTGTCGACCCGGGCGACGGTGTAGCCGTTCTCCTCGTTGGCGTACGTGACGCGCTCGAGCACGCCCTCGAGGGTGGCGAGTTTGCTGGTGGGCGGAGTTGCCATGTTCCGACGTTACCGCCGGGCGGCGACAACGCCGGGGGCCTGTGGAAAACCCGGGTGAGGGGCGGTCAGCTCTTGCGGGCGACGTCGCGCGCCCACAGCACCAGGGGGACCTGCAGGGGCAGCCGGCCGTAGGCGACGGCCTTCATCGAGGCGGGGCGGCGGCTCCAGTCGCGGGCCATCTTCACGTTCGCCGGGAAGACGCCGACGAAGAAGGCGGCGGTCGCCAGGGCCGCGGTGCGCCGGGTGCGGGGTGCGGCGAGGCCGGCGGCCAGGGCGAGCTCGGCCGCGCCGCTGGCGTAGGTCCAGGCGCGGGCGGAGCCGGGGAGGCCGCGGGGGACGATCCCGTCGAAGACGCGGGGACGGGCGAAGTGGGCGGCGCCGGCCGTGGCGAGGAGGGCGGCGAGGGCGAGGGGCGAGCGGGACATCGGGGTCTCCTCAGAACGGTGTGGACCGATGCTACTCACGGGTAGCTCCGCGGTGACGGAGATGCGCCCCCTTCCGCGAAACGTTTCGCCACCCCGCACGGCCATCGGCCGCCCGCCGCCGTCGAGGCTCGGCACCCCCCACCTCACCCGCTCACCCGCTCACCCGCTCACCCGAGCGAGCTATCTCACAACTGGCCCCCAGACCCTTGCCAACCGCCCGTGTAATCGATTCCAATCGCTCGTGTAAACGTTTCCACAAGGAGGTGGAACCGCTCATGCCTGGCATCAAGGACGTCGCGGCCCGCGCCGGAGTCTCCGTCGCCACCGTGTCGCGTGCGCTCAACCTGCACCCCTCGGTGAGCGCGGACGCCCGCGCCCGGGTGCTGGCCGCGGTCGAGGAGCTCGGGTACCGCCCCAACGCGGTGGCCCGGTCACTGCGCACCGACCAGACCCGCACGCTCGGGCTGGTGATCAGCGACGTGCTGAACCCGTACTTCACCGAGCTCGCCCGGGCCGTGGAGGAGGAGGCGCGCGCCCTCGGCTACAGCGTGATCATCGGCAACGCCGACGAGCGCCCCGACCTGCAGGACCACCACATCCGCAACCTGCGGGACCGTCGGATCGACGGCCTGCTGGTCTCCCCCACCGACGGCGGCACCCCCCTGCTGCTCGACACCGCGCGGGCCGGGACCCCGGTCGTCTTCGTGGACCGGTGGATCCCCGGCGCGGACGACGTGGACGTGCCCGTGGTCCGCTCCGACGGCCGGGACGCGGTGCGGGAGCTGGTCGCCCATCTCCACCGCCTCGGTCACCGGCGGCTCGCCATCATCGCGGGCCCGGCCGCCACCACCACCGGCAGCGAGCGGGTCGAGGCGTTCCGCGAGGCGCTCGCCGCGCACGGTCTGGAGCTGCCCGACGCCTACATCGGCCAGGGCGACTTCCAGGCCGAGAGCGGCCGGCGCGCCACCGAGCGGTTCCTTGACCTGTCCGAGCCGCCCGAGGCCGTGTTCGCCGCCGACAACCTGATGGCGCTCGGCGCCCTGGACGCCGTGCGCTCGCGCGGCCTGCGGGTGCCGCACGACATCGCGCTGGCGGCGTTCGACGACATTCCCTGGTTCGTGCACACCGACCCACCGGTCACCGCGATCGCCCAGCCCACCGGCGAGCTCGGCCGTGCGGCCGTGCGCGCCCTGGTCGACCGCATCGAGGGCCGGGCCGCCCGGTCCGTCACCCTTCCCGCCCGGCTCGTCGTCCGCCGCTCCTGCGGCGAGGACGGCCCTGACACCGGGACCGGTCCGGAGAACGGGACCGACCCCCAGAAGAGGAGCAACCCGTGAGCGACACGGACGAGTTGCTGCGCATCGAAGGAGTGCGCAAGGCCTTCCCCGGCGTGGTCGCGCTCGACGGCGTCGACTTCGACCTGCGGCGCGGCGAGGTGCACGTGCTGCTCGGCGAGAACGGCGCGGGCAAGAGCACGCTGATCAAGACGCTCTCCGGCGCCCACCGCCCGGACGAGGGCCGCCTCCTGGTCGACGGACGGGAGGTGACGATCGGCAGCGCGCAGGACGCCGAGAAGCTCGGCATCGCCACCATCTACCAGGAGTTCAATCTGGTCCCGGACCTGACCGTGGCCGAGAACATCTTCCTGGGCCGCCAGCCCCGCCGGTTCGGCATGATCGACCGCCGCCGCATGGAGGCCGACGCCGCCGAGCTGCTGGAACGGGTCGGGGTGGCGGTCTCGCCGCGGGCCCGGGTGCGTGAACTGGGCATCGCCCGCCTGCAGATGGTGGAGATCGCCAAGGCGCTCAGCCTGGACGCCCGGGTGCTGATCATGGACGAGCCGACCGCGGTGCTCACCTCGGAGGAGGTCGAGAAGCTGTTCTCGATCGTCCGCCGGCTGCGCGAGGACGGCGTGGGCGTCGTCTTCATCACCCACCACCTGGAGGAGATCGCCGCCCTCGGCGACCGCGTCACCGTCATCCGCGACGGCCGCAGCGTGGGCCAGGTCCCCGCCTCCGCCCCGGAGGACGAACTGGTCCGCCTGATGGTGGGCCGCTCCATCGAGCAGCAGTACCCGCGCGAGCGGGCCACAGCCGGCGAGCCGCTGCTGCGGGTGGAGGGGCTGACCCGTGACGGCGTCTTCCACGACGTGTCCTTCGAGGTCCGGGCCGGCGAGGTCGTCGGCATCGCCGGCCTGGTCGGCGCCGGCCGCACCGAGGTGGCGCGCGCCGTGTTCGGCGCCGACCCCTACGACGCGGGCACGGTGACGGTGGCGGGGAAGGGTCTGCGCCGCCACGACGTCAACGCCGCGCTGGACGCCGGGATCGGGCTGATCCCGGAGGACCGCAAGGGCCAGGGCCTGGTCCTCGACGCCTCCGTGGCGGAGAACCTCGGCCTGGTGACCCTCCGGTCGTCGACGAAGGCCGGGCTGGTGGACCGCAAGGGCCAGCGGCAGGCCGCCGGGCGGATCGCCGAGCAGCTCGGCGTCCGGATGGCCGGCCTCGACCAGCAGGTGCGCACGCTGTCCGGCGGCAACCAGCAGAAGGTCGTCATCGGCAAGTGGCTGCTCGCCGACACCCGGGTGCTGATCCTCGACGAGCCGACCCGCGGCATCGACGTGGGCGCCAAGGTCGAGATCTACCAGCTGATCAACGAACTCACGGCCGCCGGAGCGGCGGTCCTGATGGTCTCCAGCGACCTGCCCGAGGTGCTCGGCATGAGCGACCGGGTGCTGGTGATGGCCCAGGGCCGGATCGCGGGCGAGCTGCCCGCCGACGAAGCGACCCAGGACGCGGTGATGGCCCTCGCCGTCTCGACCCGGCCCGACCGGTCCCCGCAGCCCACGCAGTCCACGCACACCACCGGCGAAGAGGCCGGGAACGCAGGAACCAAGGAAGGGAAGGCCGACCGTGGCCACTGACACGCTCAAGAGCAGGCCGGGCGCGAGTGGCGCCGGCGGCCTGCGCCGCATCCTGCTCGACAACGGCGCGCTGACCGCGCTGATCGTCCTGGTGGTCGCCATGGCGGCGCTCTCCGGCGACTTCCTGACCGCGGACAACCTGCTGAACATCGGCGTCCAGGCGGCGGTCACCGCGATCCTGGCGTTCGGCGTCACCTTCGTCATCGTCTCGGCGGGCATCGACCTGTCGGTGGGCTCGGTGGCCGCGCTGTCGGCGACCGTGCTGGCCTGGACGGCGACCTCCGAGGGCGTTCCGGTCGTCGTCGCCGTGATCCTGGCCGTCGCCACCGGCCTGGCCTGCGGCCTCGTCAACGGTGTGCTGATCTCCTACGGGAAGCTGCCGCCGTTCATCGCCACCCTGGCGATGCTGTCGATCGCGCGCGGTCTGTCGCTGGTGATCTCGCAGGGCAGCCCGATCCCGTTCCCCGAGTCGGTCTCGCACCTCGGCGACACCCTCGGCGGCTGGCTGCCGGTGCCCGTCCTGGTCATGGTCGTCCTCGGCCTGATCACGGCGCTGGTCCTGGGCCGCACCTACATCGGCCGCTCCATGTACGCCATCGGCGGCAACGAGGAGGCCGCGCGGCTGTCCGGCCTGAAGGTCAAGAAGCAGAAGCTGGCGATCTACGCCCTGTCCGGGCTGTTCGCCGCCGCGGCGGGCATCGTGCTGGCCTCCCGTCTGTCCTCCGCGCAGCCGCAGGCCGCGCAGGGCTACGAGCTGGACGCGATCGCCGCTGTCGTCATCGGCGGCGCCTCGCTGGCCGGCGGCGTCGGCAAGGCCTCCGGCACGCTCATCGGCGCGCTGATCCTCGCCGTGCTGCGCAACGGCCTCAACCTGCTCTCGGTCTCCGCGTTCTGGCAGCAGGTCGTCATCGGCGTGGTCATCGCGCTCGCCGTCCTGCTGGACACCGTCCGACGCAAGGCCGGCGCCACCCCGGCGGCCGCCTCCCCGGCGGGCGGTGGCGGAAACCGCGGCAAGCAGGCCTTGACCTACCTGCTGGCCGCCGTGGTCGCGGTCGCGGTGGTGGCCTCGATGTCCTTCCTGCACAACGGCTCCGACTCGGCCGCCAGGCAGAAGGTGGGTCTGTCGCTGTCCACCCTGAACAACCCGTTCTTCGTGCAGATCCGCCAGGGCGCGGAGCAGGAGGCGAAGAAGCTGGGCGTGGACCTGACCGTCACCGATGCCCAGAACGACGCCTCCCAGCAGGCCAACCAGCTGCAGAACTTCACCAGCTCCGGCCTGTCCACCATCGTCGTCAACCCGGTGGACTCCGACGCGGCGGGCCCCTCGGTGCGCTCCGCCAACAAGGCGGACATCCCGGTGGTGGCCGTGGACCGCGGCGTCAACAAGGCGGAGGTCGACACGCTGGTCGCGTCCGACAACGTCGAGGGCGGCCGGATGGCGGCCCGCTCGCTGGGCGAGAAGCTGGGCGGCAAGGGCTCCATCGTGATCCTCCAGGGCCAGGCGGGCACCTCCGCCAGCCGTGAGCGCGGCCAGGGATTCGCCGAAGGGCTCAAGGAGTTCCCCGGCGTCAAGGTGGTCGCCAAGCAGCCCGCGGACTTCGACCGCACCAAGGGCCTGGACGTCATGACCAACCTGCTCCAGGCGCACCCCGACGTCCAGGGCGTGTTCGCCGAGAACGACGAGATGGCGCTCGGCGCCGCGAAGGCCCTCGGCTCCCGTGCGGGCAAGGACGTGCAGGTCGTGGGCTTCGACGGCACCCCGGACGGCCTGAAGGCCGTCGAGGCGGGCACCCTCTACGCCTCGGTCGCGCAGCAGCCCACCGAGCTGGGGAAGATCGCCGTCCGCAACGCGCTGGACGCGGCCGAGGGCAAGGACCTCAAGGACCTGGTCAAGGTGCCGGTGAAGGTCGTCACCAAGGAGAACGTCGGCTCGTTCGGCGGCTGACGGCCCGACAGAGGCAACGGGTCCGGAACCGGCAACGGGTCCGGGTGGAAGCGGACGGTCCGGGTGAGGAAGACGAGGGAGACAGTGATGTTCGACTACGACCTGGTGGTCGTCGGTTCGGCCAACGCCGACCTGGTGATCGGCGTCGAGCGGCGGCCCGCCGCCGGCGAGACCGTGCTGGGCTCGGACCTCGCGGTCCACCCGGGCGGCAAGGGCGCCAACCAGGCGGTGGCCGCGGCCCGGCTCGGGGCTCGCACGGCCCTGGTGGCCCGGGTGGGCGACGACCCGCACGGAGGGCTGCTGCTGGACTCGTTGTCCTCCTCCGGCGTGGACACCGCCGCGGTGGCGGCCGGCGGGGCGCCCACCGGCGTCGCGCTGATCACCGTGGACCCGTCGGGCGACAACAGCATCGTGGTGTCGCCCGGCGCCAACGGGCGGCTGACGCCCGAGGACGCCCGGACGGCGTCCGAACGCGTGCTGCGCCGCGCGCCGGTGGTCTCGGCCCAGCTGGAGATCCCGCTGGAGACGGTGACCGAGGCGGTGCGCCTGCTGGCGCCGGGGACGCGGTTCGTGCTGAACCCGTCGCCGCCGCGGGAGCTCCCCGCGGAGCTGCTGGCGGCCTGCGACCCGCTGATCGTCAACGAGCACGAGGCGCGGGTGATCGCCGGCGACGGCCCGCTGGGCGACACCCCCGAGGAGTGGGCCCGGGCGCTGCTGGCGCTGGGACCGCGCTCGGTGGTGGTCACCCTGGGCGCGGAGGGCGCGGTGACGGCCGAGGCGGCGGAAGGCGCGGCCTCGGCGGACCCGTCGGCGCAGGGCGCGGCGGCCGGCGTCGCGGTCAACCGGGTGCCGTCGGTGAAGGTCGAGGCCGTGGACACCACCGGCGCGGGCGACGCGTTCACCGCGGCGCTGGCCTGGCGTCTGGGCCTCGGCGAGTCCCTGCCGGCGGCCGCCGGTTACGCGGCGCGGGTCGGCGCGGCGGCGGTCACCCGGGAGGGCGCCCAGGCGTCCTACCCGACGGCCGAGGAGGTCGAGGCGCTGTGAAGCGGTCCGGAATCCTCAACCGCCACCTGGCCGGCGCACTCGCGGAGCTGGGCCACACCGACGAGGTGCTGGTCTGCGACGCGGGCATGCCGATACCCGCGGGCCCGCGGGTGGTGGACCTGGCGTTCCGCGCCGGGGTGCCGTCCTTCGCGGAGGTGCTGGACGGGTTGCTGGAGGAACTGGTCGTGGAGGGCGCCGTCGCCGCGTCCGAGGTGCGGGACGCCAATCCGGCGGCCGCCGCGCTGCTGGCCGGCCTGCCCGGGCTGCGCCTGGTCCCCCACGAGGAGCTCAAGCTGCGTTCCCGCGACGCCCGCCTGGTGGTCCGCACCGGCGAGGCGGCCCCGTACGCCAACGTCCTCCTGCGCTGCGGCGTGTTCTTCTGACCACGGCGGCCGGTGCGCATGACGAAGGGGCCCGGTCCTGTGGACCGGGCCCCTTCGGTTTCTCCCCCCGCCAGAAGCTTTTCCGATCCCCCCGGATCCCCCTCCAGAACTCCTGACGCCGACTAAGACCGGCGGGGTGGGGCGGAGGTTGTACGGCCGGACAAGATTTTTTCGAGTTTCTCGCGAACCTCCGTCCAGTCCTCCGCGAGGACCGCGTGGACGGCCGTGTCGCGCAGCCGGCCCTCCTCCCCCGGGACCCGGGAGACGCCCCAGCCGCGCAGCACTCCCTCGGGCCGGGCCCCCACCCGTTCCATCGCGGCACGGGACCGGGCGTTGCGGGCGTCCGTCATCAGGTCCACCCGGCCGACACCCCAGCCCTCGAACGCCTGCCGGAACAGCAGCAGCTTGGCCTCGGCGTTGACGCCGGTGCCCTGGGCCGAGCGGCCCAGCCAGGTCCACCCCACCTCGACCGCGTCCAGCCGCCCGGGCGTCCGCCAGGCGCGCGGCGTGCAGAAGGACGTGCAGCCGACGGCGCGGCCGGTGACCAGGGATATCTGCGCGTAGGGCGCGACCGTCCCCTCCTCGGCGCGTCCCCGCTGGGTGGCGATGTAGCCCGGGACCTCGTCCGCGCGGGGCACCCAGGTCCAGGCGAAGGTGGACCGGTCCTCCTCCGCCGCGACGGCCAGGTCAGCCGCGTGCCGCGGGTGCAGCGGCTCCAGCCGTACCCGTGAGCCCTCCAGCGGTGGAGCGGTCAGCCGGAAGGTCATCCGGGTCCTCCTTCGTCGGTGCGTCCGCCGTGGAGTCTGCACCACCGACCCCTCCGGCGACCACGCGGCTGCGGCCCGGGCGCACGAGGGAGGTCATGGCGACGCCGACGACCAGCAGGGCGGCGGCGGCCCAGCGCAGCGGGCTCACCGTCTCGTCCAGCAGGAGCCAGGCGGAGGCCATCCCGAAGACCGGCACCAGCAGCGAGAACGGGGCCACCGTGGAGGCCGGGTACCGCTTGATCAGCCAGCCCCAGGCGCCGAAGCCGAAGACGGTGCTGACCCAGGCGATGAACAGGATCACCCCGACGCCCTCCATGTCGAGAGCGCGCAGGGCCGCCAGGTCGCGGTCGGCGCCCTCGGTGAGCAGCGAGAGGGCCAGCAGAGGGAGCACGGGCACGGTGCTCACCCAGACCATGAAGTTGAGCGCGTCCGGCGGGGCCGCCTTGCGGGTGAGGACGTTGGACACGCCCCAGCAGGCGCCGCCGAGGATCACCAGGGCGAAGGCGTGCAGGGGCCCCGTCGTCCCCTCGTCCACGGCCGCCACCGCTATCCCGGCGACCGCGACCGTCATGCCGGCGACCCGCAGGCCGGTGAGCCGTTCGCCGAGCACGGCGAAGGCGAACAGCGCGGTGAAGACGGCCTGGATCTGCAGGACCAGCGAGGTGAGCCCGGCGGGCATGCCCTGGTCCATGCCGACGAAGACCAGCCCGAACTTGGCCACGCCCAGGGCGAGGCCGACGCCCACGATCCACTTCCACGCGACCTTCGGCCGCCCTACCAGGAAGACGGCCGGCAGGGCGGCGAGGAGGAACCGCAGCGCGGACAGCAGGAGGGGCGGGAAGTGGTCGAGGCCGACCTCGATCACCACGAAGTTGACGCCCCAGGTGGCCGCCACACACACGGCCAGCAGGAGATGAGTAGGTCGCATGCGTCGAGCATCCGTCGCCACCACCGTGAAGCACCAGCGATGATTGCTGCACGGGTGGATGTAGGAACGCTGAATCGACGGGCGGAGTCCGTCGCGAGGGAGGCCGGACCATGCTGGACCTTCAGCGGTTGCGCGCGCTGCACGCGGTCGCCGTGCACGGAACCGTCAACGCGGCGGCGGAGTCGCTGGGTTACACGCCCTCCGCGGTGTCCCAGCAGATCGCCAAGCTGGAACGCGAGACCCGCACGGTGCTCCTGGAGCGGCAGGGCCGGGGCGTGCGGCTCACCGAGGACGCGCGTCAGCTGGCCGAGACGGCGCGGGCTCTGCTGGGCCTGGTGGAGCAGGCGGAAGCGGCCCTGGAGGAGCGGCGCGGGGAGCCGTCGGGGCGGCTGACGGTCGCCGCCTTCCCCTCGGCCGCGCGCGGGCTGATGCCGGGGGTGCTCGCCGACCTGGCGGCGCGTCACCGGGCGCTGGACCTGCGGCTCAGCGAGGTGGACCCGCACCTGTCGGTGGGGATGGTGGCCAAGGGCGCCGTCGACATGGCGGTGACGCACGACTGGGACGTGGCCCCGATGGCGCTCCCGCCGGGGCTGGCGCGGCGGCGGATCGGCGAGGACCACAGCGACCTGCTGGTCCCGCGGGGGCACCCGCTGGCCGGCCGGTCGGGGGTGCGGGGCGAGGAACTGGCGGGCCAGGACTGGGTCTGCCAGCCGCCGGGGCGGGTCTGCCACGACTGGCTGCTGCGGACCATGCGGTCGGCCGGGCACGAACCACGGGTGGTCCACACCGCCGACGAGAACCCCACCCTGGTGGCACTGGTGGCGGCCGGGCTCGGGGTGGCGGTGATCCCCCGCCTGGGCCGGGGGCCGCTGCCCGAGGAGGTGGTGACGGTGCCGATGGAACCGGTGCCGGTGCGGCGGCTGTACGCGGTGTGGCGGCAGGAGGCGGCCCGCCGTCCGGCCGTCACGGAGACGGTGCGGACGCTGCGGTCGCGATGGCGGGGCATGACCGGGGAACCGTGAGCGGCGGTGGCGCGTCCAAGGGCCGCGCTGCCGGAGCAGTCACCGCGGAGCGGCCGACCGGCCACCTGTGGGGGCCGGTTTCCCCCTCCCTCCCCGCCCGCGGACCGGCAGCCCGGCCGTCACCGGCGCCGCCCCCTCCTGCGCGCCGGTGACGGCCCACCGGGGCCCCGACCGCGTCGTTCCTGGCCCCCGGATGCCCACCTGCCCGACCGGGCTCCCCGGACGACCGCCCGCCCCACCGGGCCTCCCTGATGACCGCCTGCCCCCACCAGGCGTCCCCTGGCCCCGGGTCCGGCGCCCGTCGCGGCCCCGGTCGCCGTGTCCGGGTCCGGACCGGATGGGGAACGGTCCCCGCGCCCGGACCCCACCTGTCCGGGAGGGGCCGGTCGGCCGGCTGGCAGACACGGTCCGCCACCCGTGGCCGCCTGCCCCCACCGGGCCGGCCCCATGGCCCCCTTCGCCCCCACACACCCCACTTGTCCGGGCGGGGCCGGTCGGCCGCCGCGGTCGGCACTCTGCACCGCGGTCCGACGCTGGTTTCCGCCGCCGCGGTCCGCCATGCCGCACCGCGGGCCGCACCCCGCCCCGCCGTTCCGGTTCGCCGTGACCGGCACGGCAAGCCCGGCCCGCCCGCCCGGCGCCCCGCCCGCCCGGGAGGCCCCGCAGCACCCCCGCGCCGCCCCCGTCCGCCGCGCCGCACAGGCACGCATCGTGCCGCGACCCTTGACCGAAAGAAACTTCCCCGATATTCGTGGCCCCTCGGAAGTTTCCTTCATCCAAGGAAGGGGCGCACGTGCGCGACTCCAGCACGGGTAGTTCCGGAAACACCGCTTCGGGCAGGACCCGGCCCTCAAGACGCACCGTCCTCGCCGCCACCGCGGGCATCGCCGCGGTCCTGGCGGCCGGTACCCCCGCCCTCGCCGCCGACGACCCGGCGACCGTGGACGACGAGCAACTGCGCGCCCTCATCTCCGGGATGACACTGGAGGAGAAGGTCGGCCAGCTCTTCGTGATGCGGGTCTACGGCCACTCGGCGACCGCCCCGGACCAGGCCGACGTCGACGCCAACCTCAAGGAGATCGGCGTCCGCACCGCGGCCGAACTGATCGAGAAGTACCGGCTCGGCGGCATCATCTACTTCGCCTGGGCCCACAACACCCGCGACCCGCACCAGATCGCGGACCTCTCCAACGGCATCCAGAAGGCCTCCCTGGACCTGCCCCGCGGGCTGCCGATGCTGATCGCCACGGACCAGGAGCACGGCATCGTCGCCCGGGTCGGCAAGCCGGCCACCCTGCTGCCGGGCGCGATGGCGCTGGGCGCGAGCGGATCGAAGTCCGACGCCAAGGCGCTGGGCCGGGTGGCCGGCGCGGAGCTGGCCGCGCTGGGCATCCGTCAGAACTACTCCACGGTCTGCGACGTGAACGTCAACCCGGCCAACCCGGTGATCGGCGTGCGCTCGCTGGGCGCGGACCCGCAGGCCGCGGCCCGGCTGGCCGCCGCCGAGGTGGTCGGCTACCAGAACTCCGGGGTGGCGGCCACCGCCAAGCACTTCCCCGGTCACGGCGACACCGCCGTCGACAGCCACTACGGCTTCCCGATCATCACCCACAGCCGCGAGGAGTGGGAGACGGTGGACGCCCCGCCGTTCCGGGCGGCCATCCGGGCGGGGATCGACTCCATCATGACCGCCCACCTGATGGTTCCCGCGCTGGACCCGTCCGGCGACCCGGCCACCCTCTCCCGGCCGATCCTCACCGGCATCCTGCGCGAGGAGCTCGGCTACGACGGCGTGGTCGTCACCGACTCCCTCGGCATGCAGGGTGTGCGCAGCAAGTACGGCGACGCGCGGGTGGCGGTGATGGCCGTCCAGGCCGGCGTCGACCAGCTGCTCAACCCGCCGGACCTGAACGTCTCCTGGAACGCGGTGCTGGACGCGGTCCGGTCCGGCGAGCTCACCGAGGCGCGGCTGGAGGAATCGATTCTGCGGATCCTCCGCCTCAAGGCGAAGCTGGGCCTGTTCCAGGACCCGTACGTCACCCACCACGGCGTCGACCAGGCGGTGGGCACCGGCGCCCACTACAAGGCGGCCGAGCGGATCGCGGACCACACGACCACGCTGCTGGTCAACGAGGGCGGCCTGCTGCCGCTGCACCGGCTCCGTCACCGCAGGCTGCTGGTGGTGGGCCCCGACCCGGCCTCCCCGTCCCTGTCCGACGGCCCCACCACCAAGGTGATCGCCGCGGCGCTCGCCGAGTCCGGCTTCACCACCACGGCCCTGACCACCGGGACGGCGCCCTCCGCCACCGTCATCGCGGGCGCGGTCACGGCGGCCGCCGACGCGGACGCGGTGGTGGTCGCCACGTACAACGTGACGGCGAGCAGCACGCAGAAGACGCTGGTGAGGCGACTGCAGGAGACCGGGAAGCCGGTCGTCGTGGTGGCGGTGCGCAACCCGTACGACGTGGCGCACCTGGACGGCGTGCCGGCGGTGCTGGCCTCCTACTCCTGGACGGACACCGAGGTGCGGGCGGCGGCGCGGGTCATCGCCGGGCGGGTCTCGCCCAGCGGGAAGCTGCCGGTGCCGGTGCAGCGGGCGGACGCCCCTGACCAGGTGCTCTTCCCGATCGGGTACGGGCTGAGCTACTGAGGAACGGCGGTGCCGGGGCCGGTCCAGGGGCGGATGGACCCCGGCACCGCTGCCGAGCGCGCGAGCCCGGCGGCAGGCGGCAGCGGGCGGGCGCGTGCGGGTGGTCCGCAGCGGGTGCTCAGCGGGTGGACGGGGGCCGCAGGAGGCCGTAGGCCGCCGCCCGTCATGCGCCGTACCCGCTCTGCGCCCGTCGGCGTGCCACCCGCTCCGGTCGGCCCATTTCCTCCCGAACGCCTGGCGCGTCCCGCTCCGCGCGGGGCAGGCTGCTGCGGGGGGACGGAGATGCGACGTGGTGCTGTGCGGGTGGCGGGCGCGCTGCTGCTCGTCGTCCTGACGGCGGCGGGCTGCGCGCGGACCGCGCCGGCCGGGGCCGGGGGATCCGGCGACGGGCGGGTGGAGGCCCGTTCGTCGCCGACGGTCGCGGCGGCCGGCGAAGGTCCGGTGTTCCTGGCGGTGGGCCGGTGCAGCACCTCGGGAACCCGGAGCTTCGGCGAGGTGGCCTGCACCAGCGAGCGGGCGGTGGCCAAGGTGACCGCCCGTCACGAGGGGAGACGCACCGGCGGCCCGCGCTGCCCGGCCGACACCGACTTCGTGCTGCACGTCAGCGACCGGCACTCCGCCTCGGACGAGGACGGCGACGGGATCACCCCGCAGGGTTACGCCTGCATGCGCAATCTCCAGCCGCCGCATCCGGGCGACCCGGGGGGCGGGGGCGGCCCGCTCACGGTGGTCGGCGACTGCCTCTACGCCACCGGCCGGGGCGAGGTCCGGGAGACCGCCTGCGACGGACGGGGCGGGAGGAAGCCGCAGTTCGAGGTGACCCGGGCGGTCGCGGACCGCGACCGGTGCCCGTCGTCCACGGCGCTGTACGTGCGGCTGGGCGGGAGCCTGCCGGTCGGGTGCGCCCGCAAGGTGTGACCGTACCCCGGTCCCGCGTCGTGCGGGACCGGGGTACGGACGGACCCGCACCACGCGGGTCGGACTCGGCCCAGGAGCCAAGCCCAGAAGCTCGGGGGCTCAGCCCGGGAGCGTCGTCACGGGCGCAGGTTCGGCTCCCGCTCCACGTCCCGCTTGTCCAGCTTGGCGTCCCACTTCGCGAGCGGCTTCGCCTTGGTCGGGTCCGACTGGACGGAGGCCGGGGCGACACCCGCCCACTCGAGGATGCGGGCGGTGGCCAGCGCCTTCTCCTCGGGCACCAGACCGGCCACGTTGGCGCCGTGGTTCATCCCGGGCGCGGTCAGCACGTAGGAGTCCTTGGCGCCCTTGCTCAGGTGGAACCGCTCGGCGCCCCACGGGTCGTTCTGCCCGTAGACGAACAGCATCTGACGGGCGTTCTTGCGCACCCAGTTGTCCACGTCGCGCATCGCCGACGGCTGGAACGACATCGGGATCGAGCGGGGGACGAAGTTCCGCGGCGGCTGGTAGCCGTAGCGGATCAGCTCGTCCTCGATGTACGGGAAGGTGATCGTGGGGGCGCCCAGCTGGGTGCCGGCCTGGTAGTAGTACGGCGTGTACGGGCTCAGGCCCTGGTCGGTGTAGAAGCTGAACCCGGAGATCGTGTCGACGGAGTTCCAGATCTCCTCGTCGGTGGCGTTCGCCGCGTCCGCCGGGATCGACTCGCAGTCGGCGAGGGTGCTGTACTGCCAGAAGCCCCACACGTAGTCCAGCACCACGGCCTCGTAGGCGCGGTCCATGGAGCCGATGGTGTCGAAGGTCCAGCCGTTCTCCGCGGCGGCCGCCTCGTAACGCTTCATCAGCGCGTCACGACGGACCAGCGCCTCGCGCTGCACGCCGTTGAGGCGGTCGCGGCACTCCTTGGTGCCGACGCGGGCGAAGAACGCGTCGTAGGCGGAGTCCTCCTTGTTCACCACGTCGTTGGGGGCGACGTAGGCGACCACGCCGTCCATGTCGCGCGGGTAGAAGCGCTCGTAGTAGGTGGCGGTCATGCCGCCCTTGGAGCCGCCGGTGGACAGCCAGTTCTCGGCGTAGATCGGCTTGAGCGCCGCGAAGATGCGGTGCTGGTCGCTGGCCGCCTGCCAGATGTCCAGGTCCGACCAGTCGGCCGGGTCCGGGCGGGACGGCGAGAAGAACCGGTACTCCATGGAGATCTGGTTGCCGTCGACGATCTGGGTCGGCTCACGGCGGCTCGGGCTGGTGGAGACGCTGTAGCCGCCGGTGTAGAAGACCGTCGGGCGCGAGACGTCCTTGTGCAGCAGGGTGATGCGCTGCTGGAACGTGCCCTTGGACGGGTCGCGGTGGTCCACCGGCTGGGTGTAGTTGAGCACGAAGAAGCGGTAGCCGCTGTACGGCTTCTCCTGGATCAGGCTCATCCCGGGTATCGAGAGCAGCCGGTCCAGGATGTCCGCGGAGGCGGCGGCCTGGGCCGCCGTTGCCGCGGTGGTGGTGTCGGTGGCGTCGGGCTGGACGGCGGTGGCCGTCCCGGCCGTGCCCAGCGTGCCCATCAGCACACCGAGTGCCATCGCCCCTCTGAGCGCCTTGCGCATGCACCCTCCCCTGGGAGACATAGGTGGCCCGAACCTACCCGCGCCACCGCTCCATCACCAGGCCCGCACGCGCACCGGAGCACCACCGGGCTCCTCCTGACGCAGCGGGACCTGCGCCCGCCCGGTGGCTCCGGCTCCGTCCCCTCACTCCCGGTCGGCCGGGCGGCGCCACGCCGGGTCCCGGCCGGCCAGCCCCAGGGCGCGGTCGAACAGCGGTGCGGTCGGTTCCACGGCGACCTCTGGCCCGAACACCCCGTACGTGCGCGCCATGTCGGCCTTGCCCGCGATGTCCTCGTACAGCGCCGCGGCGAGTTCCTCGTCCACGGTCGGCTTCCGCCCGGTGGCCACCGCCAGGTCCCAGCCGTGCAGCAGCCACTCCCCCAGCACGATTCCTCCGACGAAACGGGCGGGCATCCGCGCGGTCCCCGCAAGCGACGTCTCGCCGGTCCACGCCTCGGGAGTGCTCCAGACGGCTGCGGCCGCCGCGGCCTCGGCGGCGTACCTCTCGGCCCAGTCCGGCTCCGCGGTGAAGTCGTGGTCCTGCGCGACCTCGTCCCCCGGCGACGGGGACTGCTTGCGTCCCGCGGCCTGCGCCCGTTCGCCGGTGAACCGGATCAGGTGGTTCACCAGCGCGCCGGTCCTCATGTCCGGACACGGCGTGGGCAGGTCGAACGCGTCCGGACCGGTCCCCCGGACGATGTCCACCGCCACCGCGGCGGCACGGCCCATCAGGAGTCTCGTCTCCATGTCGTCCCCTCTCCTCGTGTCGTCAGGCAGGTTAGACAGGAGGAGAGGGGACGGGCGGTCGAACACACGCGACGGCGCGCCGCCCGGTCAGCGGAGGTCGGCGGCGGGCTCGGGGGCGCCGATGAAGGTCTGCCAGAGGGCGGCGTAGCGGCCGCCGCGGGCGAGCAGCTCATCGTGGGTGCCGTCCTCGGCGACGCGGCCGTGGTCCATGACGATCACCCGGTCCGCTCGGGCCGCGGTGGTGAGCCGGTGGGCCACCACCAGGGTGGTGCGGCGGCCGGCCAGCTTCTCGGTGGCCGCGTTGACCGCCGCCTCCGTGGCGAGGTCCAGCGCCGCCGTCGCCTCGTCGAGCAGCAGCACGTCCGGGTCCACCAGCTCCGCCCGGGCCAGCGCGATCAGCTGCCGCTGGCCCGCGGAGAGGTTCCGCCCCCGCTCGGCGACCTCGTGCAGGTAGCCGCCCTCCAGCGTCGCGATCATCTCGTGCGCGCCGACCGCCCGCGCCGCCGCCTCGACCTCGGCGTCGGTCGCGTCCGGCCGCCCGTAGGCGATGGCGTCCCGGACCGTGCCGGGGAAGAGATAGGCCTCCTGCGGCACCACGCCCAGCCGCTGCCGGTACCCGGTGAGGTCCAGCTCGCGCAGGTCGCGGCCGTCGGCGGTGACCCGCCCGCGGACCGGGTCGTAGTAGCGGGCGACCAGCTTGACCAGCGTGGACTTCCCCGCGCCGGTCTCGCCGACGAAGGCCACCGTCTGCCCGGCCGGGATCCGCAGGTCGATGCCCGTCAGCGCGTTCCCGCCGCCGGAGTCGTCGTCCGGCCCCTCGCCGGCCGCCCCCTCCGCGCCGTAGGCGAAGTGGACGTCCTCGAAGACGATCTCCCCTGCCAGCTTCCGCACCGGCACCGGCTTGTCCGCGGCCTCGGTGGAGGTGGGCTCCCGCAGCAGCTCCTGGACCCGGCCCAGCGAGACCGAGGCCTGCTGGTACCCGTCGAAGACCTGCGAGAGCTGCTGCACGGGCGCGAAGAAGAGGTCGATGTAGAGGAGGTAGGCGACCAGCGCGCCCGCCGTCAGGGTGCCTGCGGCGATCCGCCCGGCGCCCGCCCACAGCACGGCCGCCGAGGCGACCGTGGCGAGGAACTGCACGAACGGGAAGTACACCGAGATCAGCCACTGTCCGCGGATGCGGGCCCGGCGGTACAGGTCGCTGCGCTCGGCGAACCGCTCGCCGCCGGAGCCCTCCCGGCCGAACGCCTGCAGGATGCGCAGCCCGGCGACGGACTCCTGGAGGTCGGCGTTGACCGTGGAGACCCGCTCCCGGGCCAGCTCGTACGCCTTCACGCTCGCCCGGCGGAAGAAGTAGGTGGAGACGATCAGCGGCGGCAGTGTCGCGAAGACGATCAGCGCCAGTTCGACGTCGAGCACCAGCAGGGCGGCCATGATGCCGAAGAAGGTGACCACCGAGACGAACGCGGTGACCAGTCCGGTCTGCAGGAAGGTCGCCAGCGCGTCCACGTCCGTGGTCATCCGCGTCATGATCCGGCCGGTGAGCTCGCGCTCGTAGTAGTCCAGGCCGAGCCGCTGGAGCTGGGCGAAGATCTTCAGCCGCAGCGCGTACAGCACCCGTTCGCCGGTCCGGCCGGTCATCCGCATCTCGCCCACCTGGGCCGCCCACTGCGTGAGCACCACGGCCAGCGCGATCAGCGAGGCCGTCCACACGCCGCCGAGCGCGACCCGCTGGACGCCGTCGTCGATGCCGTTGCGGATCAGGACGGGGAGCAGCAGGCCCATGCCGGCGTCGATCGCGACCAGCAGCAGGCTGACCGTGAGCACCCCGCCGAAGCCCCGCAGCAGGCGGCGGAGGTTGTAGTCCTTCTCCGGCCGGCCGGCGCGTGCCTCGTCGACCTCCGGGGTGTCGGTGGCGGGGGGCAGCGCGTCGACCTTGGCCAGCAGCTCCGGTGTGGCGGGCATGCCCTCCAGGGCGGGGTCGCGCGGCTCGCGGTCGCCCGTCCACAGGCGGGGGGTGATGCCGCGCTCGGCGCAGTACTCGGCGTCCAGTTCGTCGCGAACGGTGGTGTCCGTGGACTCCTCTCCGGCGCGTCCGGCGGCTGCCCGGACGTGGCCCGGGGACATGCCGCCGAGCTCGTCGGGGTCGGTGAGCAGGCCGCGGTAGAGGGCGCAGCGCGCGGTGAGCTCCTCGTGGGTGCCGATGTCGGCGAGGCGGCCGCCGTCGAGGACCGCGATGCGGTCGGCGAGGTTCAGGGTGGAGCGGCGGTGGGCGATGAGCAGGGTCGTGCGGCCCTCCATGACGTGCCGCAGCGCCTCGTGGATCTCGTGCTCGACACGGGCGTCGACGGCGGAGGTGGCGTCGTCGAGGACCAGCAGGCGCGGGTCGGTGAGGATGGCGCGGGCCAGCGCGACGCGCTGGCGCTGGCCGCCGGAGAGGGTGAGGCCGTGCTCGCCGACCTTGGTGGCGTAGCCCTCGGGCAGCGCGGCGATGAAGTCGTGGGCCTGGGCCGCGCGGGCGGCCCGCTCGACCTCCGCGTCGGTGGCCTCGGGGCGGCCGTAGGCGATGTTGTCGCGGACCGACTCGGAGAAGAGGAAGGAGTCCTCGGGCACCATGCCGATCGCGGCGCGCAGCGACCGCAGGGTCAGTTCCCGCACGTCACGGCCGCCGATGCGGACGCTGCCGCCGGTGGCGTCGTAGAAGCGGGGCAGCAGCAGCGAGACCGTGGACTTGCCGGAGCCGGAGGAGCCGACCACGGCCAGCGTCTCGCCGGGGCGTATGGCGAACGAGAGGCCGTTCAGGACGGGGCGGGTGTCGTTGTAGGAGAAAGAGACGTCGTCGAACTCGACGGTGGCGGGCGCGTCGGCGGGCAGTTCGGCGGCGCCGTCCCGGAAGCTCGGCTCGGTGTCGATCAGCTCCAGCACGCGTTCGGTGCCGGCCCGGGCCTGCTGGCCGACGGTGAGCACCATGGCGAGCATGCGGACCGGGGAGACCAACTGGGCCAGGTAGGCGGAGAAGGCGACGAAGGTGCCGAGCGTGATGTGCCCCTCGACCGCGAGCCAGCCGCCGAGGGCCAGCATGGCGACCTGCCCGAGGGCGGGCACGGCCTGCAGGGCGGGGGTGTAGGTGGCGTTGAGCTTGATGGTGCGCAGGCGCCCGGCGAAGAGGCGGCGGCCGACGGCGCGGAGCTTGCCGGTCTCCTGCTCCTCCTGGCCGAAGCCCTTGACCACCCGGACTCCGGTGACGGCGCCGTCGACCACACCGGCGACGGCGGCGGCCTGCGCCTGGGCGTACCAGGTGGCCGGGTGCAGCTTGGCGCGGCTGCGGCGGGCGATCCACCACAGGGCGGGGGCGACGGCGACCGCGACGGCGGTCAGCGGGAGGGACAGGGCGGCCATGATGCCCAGGGAGATGAGGAAGAGCAGGATGTTGCCGATCGTCATCGGCAGCATGAACAGCAGGCCCTGGATCAGCTGGAGGTCGCTGGTCGCCCGCCCGACCACCTGGCCGGTGGACAGCTCGTCCTGGCGGCGGCCGTCGAGGCGGGTGATGGTGCGGTACATGTCCGTGCGCAGTTCGTGCTGCACGTCCAGGGCGAGGCGTCCGCCGTAGTAGCGGCGGATGTAGGTCATCACGTAGACGACGAACGCGGCGGCGATCAGCAGGCCCGCCCAGTGGACCATCTCGCGGGACCGGTCGCCGATCACGTCGTCGATGATCACCTTGGTGATCAGCGGGATCAGCGCCATGACCGCCATGCCGGCCAGGGAGGAGCCGAGGGCGAGGATCACGTCCTTCGGATGCCGCCAGGCGTAGGCCGCCAGCCGGCGCGCCCAGCCGGGTCCGTTCTCCTGTTGCCGCTCCGTCACTCGGGGTGCCCTCCGTCGGTCCTGATCTTCCTCCAGGCACCAACGACGGCCGGAGCGGATTTCATCCCTCCGCAACAATCGGACCGTGCCGGCCCGGATCGCTACAGTGACTGCATGACCGCACTGCCCGACTGGATGCGCCCCCCGCGCGAGGAAGGCTGGCTCGCGGAGGACCTGGACCGCCTTCCCGAGGCACCTCGCCACACGGAGCTGATCGATGGAGCTCTCGTCTTCATGATGTCGCCACAGCGGTGGCGGCATGGCCACCTCGTCACCATGCTCACCGTCGCGCTCATGGAACAGGCGCCCGCCGACCTGCGGGTGAGCCGGGAGATGACGATAAGACTGGACGCCCGCAACCGGCCGGAGCCCGATCTCCTGGTCACCACGGCGGCCTACGAGGGCGACAGGACCTGGTTCACCCCGGAAGAGGTGCGCCTCGTCGTCGAGGTGGTCTCCCCCGAGTCCGCGCACCGCGACCGCACGGTCAAGCTGCGCAAGTACGCCGAGGCCGGGATCCCGCACTACTGGTGCGTGGAGGACGAGGACGGGTCTCCTGTCGTCCACGTGTACGAGCTGGACGGACCGACCGGCGTCTACGCCCCGGCCGGGATCTTCCGGGGGTCCCTGCGGCGGCCGGTGCCGTTCCGGATAGAGCTGGAACTGGACAAGCTGGTGCCGTGACATACGGCGACCGTGGCACAGGTCTCGGACGCGGGTTCGAGACCTGTGGACAATCCGCGGGACGTCCGGCCCGGCCTCCATCAGAATGGGTGACATGCCGATACCCGGGACCCCGACGCCCAGCCGTGACGAGCTGATCGACCACCTCGTGCGTACCCGTATCGCGGGGGACGTCGCCACGCCCCGCGAGAACAACCTGTCCCACTACCGCGCCCTGGCCAACGGTGACCGCTACTACTGGTTCGGCCTGGAGTTCGGCGACCGCTGGGCCGACGAGCAGGACGTGCTGGCCGTGATGGCGGAGCGGGTCGGGGTGGACGACGACCCGGCGCACCGGGTCGGGCAGGACACGATCGACCCGGAGCTGACGGTGTCCGGGCTGGAGCGGATGGCGGCCCGGCTGCGGAAGGCGGCGGAGGACCGGCAGCGGGTGCTGCTGGCCACCGGGCACCCCGGCGGGCTCCTGGACGTGCACCGGGCCACGGCGGCCGCGCTGCGTGCGGCGGGCTGCGAGGTCATGGTGATCCCCGAGGACCTGGGCACGGTGGAGGGCCGGGTGGTCCAGTTCGCCGACGTCGCCGTGGTGGAGCGCGGCGCGAGCCTCTGGCACACCCACTCGGGCGAGCCGATGCGGGCCATTCTCTTCGCGCTGGGCGAGGACAGCCGCCCGCTGCCGGATCTGGTGGTCGCCGACCACGGCTGGGCGGGCGCCGCCGCCCAGCACGGTGTGGACGCGGTGGGCTACGCGGACTGCAACGACCCGGCGCTGTTCGTGGCGGAGGCCGAGGGCACGCTCCAGGTGGCCGTGCCGCTCGACGACCATGTCCACAGCCCCCGGTACTACGACCCGATGACCGCCTACCTGCTCAGCGAGGCGGGGCTCTACGAGGGCTGACGCCGCCCCGGGGTCGGGTCCAGGTAGACCCGGCCGATCACCGGGAACGTCTCCCGCAGCCGCTGTTCCGCGAGGTCGCACGCCTGCTCGACCTCGGCGGCGCTGGAGACGTCCCGGAAGTCCACCTTGGCCGCCACCAGCGCCTCCCGCGGGCCCTGCACCAGGGTGGTGAGCTCCAGCACGTCCTCGATGTGCGGCACCGCCCGCAGCTCCTCCCGGATCCGCTCGCGGACCGGACGCGGCAGCGGGCGGCCCACCAGCAGTTCGACGTTGGACCGCCCGAGCACCCACGCCACGTAGAGCAGCAGCACGCCGATCAGCAGCGAGGCCACGCCGTCCCACACGCCCGAACCGGTGAGCTGGCCGCCCAGCAGGCCGAGCGCGGCCAGTGCGAGGCCGATCAGGGCCGCGGAGTCCTCCATCACCACGGCCTTGACGGCGGTGTCCGGGGTGTGGCGCAGGTACCGCTCGAAGCTCGTCCCGTGCCGCCGGGCCTCGCCGCGCGACTGCCGCAGTCCGGTCCGCAGGGAGATCCCCTCCAGCACGAACGCCACCGCGAGCACGATGTAGGAGATCAGCGGGTCCCCGAGTTCCTCCCCCTTCACCAGCGTGTGCACGCCGTCGTAGAAGGAGAAGACGGCGCCGCCGACGAAGGTGGCCACGGCGGCGAGCAGCGCCCAGACGTACCGTTCCGCGCCGTGGCCCAGGGGGTGGTCCTCGTCGGCGGGGTGGGCGCTGCGACGCAGGGCGACCAGCAGGAGGAGTTCGGTGACGGTGTCGGCGACGGAGTGGGCGGCCTCGGAGAGCATGGCGCTGGATCCGCTGATGACGCCGGCCACCGCCTTGGCCAGCGCGATGCCCAGGTTCGCCCCGGCGGCGACCAGCACGGTGAAGGTGCTGTCCCCGTCGTCGGAGGCCGCCTCGCCCTTCGACGCGCCGCCGCCCGCGAGGTGTCCGTCCTCCGGGAACGTCCCGTCCGGCCGGAGCGCGTCCTGCCGCGCGTCGTCGGGCTGGGCGCCGTCGGTCCGCGCGCCGACCGGTCCGGTGCCGTCGGGCCCCTCGGCGCCCGGTCGCGTGGTGTCAGGCCGCGTCGCGTCAGGCCGCACGTCGTCCGGTCCGGCGCCGAACGACCCCGCCCCGTCCGGCCGCACGTCGTCCGGCCGCGCGTCGTCGGGCCGCTTGTCGTCCGGCCGTCGGCCGCCGGGGGTATCCGTCATGCATCGAACGTTCCCCGGCCCCCGCACTTCTCACGCGGGACCGCGGGACCGCGGAGCCACAGGCCCGCGGGGCCCCGGCGCACGCGGGCACCCGGCACGGCGGCGGCGGACACCGGGCGTCGCTCAGGTCCCCCGCGGGACCCGCACCACGCCCTCCTGGATGACGGAGATCGCGAGCCGCCCGTCCCGCGTGTAGATGCGCGCCTGACCGAGCCCGCGCCCGCCGGAGGCGGACGGCGACTCCTGGTCGTAGAGCAGCCACTCGTCGGCCCGGAAGGGGCGGTGGAACCACATCGCGTGGTCCAGGGAGGCGCCCACCACGTCGCCGACGGCCCAGCCGCCGCGCCCGTGGGCGAGCAGCACGGAGTCCAGCAGCGTCATGTCGGAGACGTACGTGGCGAGGCAGACGTGCATCAGCGGGTCGTCGAGCGGCCCGTCGAGCTTGCCCGCCGTGCGGAACCACACCTGGGAACGGGGTTCCCGGGGCTCGCCCACGCTGCCCCAGGGCGGCGTGTTGACGTACCGCAGGTCCACGGCGGCGCGCGCGGCCAGCATTCGCTCCAGCATGTCCGGCGAGGCGTAGGCGTCGGCGTGGAGCGGCATCATCTGCTCGAACGTCGGCAGCGTCTCCGGGTCGGGGACCTCGGGCATCTGCGCCTGGTGGTCCAGCCCCTCCTCGTGCGCCTGGAAGGAGGCGGAGAGGTGGAAGATCGGCCGGCCGTGCTGGACGGCGACCACGCGCCGGGTGGTGAAGGACCGACCGTCACGGATCCGGTCCACCTCGTAGACGATCGGGGCGCCCGGGTCCCCGGCGACCAGGAAGTACGCGTGCAGCGAGTGCGCGAACCGGTCGGCGGGGACGGTGCGTCCCGCGGCGATCAGCGCCTGGGCCGCCACCTGTCCCCCGAAGACCCGGGGGACGACGGCGAACCGGGAGCGACCGCGGAAGATGTCGCGCTCGATCTGCTCCAGGTCGAGCAGATCGAGCAGCGACTGCAGTGCCTTGCTCATGTGCGGAAAGGTACGGGTTCCTCTACAGGCCCATGTCCTTGGCGATGATCGTCTTCATGATCTCGCTGGTGCCGCCGTAGATGCGGTTCACCCGGTTGTCCGCGTACAGGCGGGCGATCGGGTACTCGTTCATGTAGCCGTAGCCGCCGTGCAGCTGCAGGCAGCGGTCGATCACGCGGTGCGCGACCTCGGTGCAGAACAGCTTGGCGGAGGCGGCCTCGGCGGCGGTCAGCTCACCGGCGTCCAGGGCCTCCAGGGCGCGGTCGGCGACGGCCTCGGCCGCGTCCACCTCGGCCTTGCAGGCGGCCAGCTCGAACTTGGTGTTCTGGAAGGCGGCGACCGGCTGCCCGAAGACCGTGCGGTCCTGGGTGTAGCGCTTGGCGAACTCCACCGCGGCCGCGGCCTGGGCGTAGGCGCCGAAGGCGATGCCCCAGCGCTCGGAGGCCAGGTTCTTGCCGAGGTAGTAGAAGCCCTTGTTCTCCTCGCCCATCAGGTCCTCGGCCGGGACCTTGACGTCGACGAACGCGAGCTCGGCGGTGTCGGAGGTGCGCAGGCCGAGCTTGTCCAGCTTGCGGCCGATCGAGTAGCCCTCGGACTTCGTGTCGACGGCGAAGAGGGAGATGCCGTGACGGCGGTCCTCGGGGGTCGCCGGGGCGGTGCGGGCGCAGACGATCACGCGGTCGGCGTGCACGCCGCCGGTGATGAAGGTCTTGGAGCCGTTGAGGACGTAGTGGGTGCCGTCCTCGGAGAGCTTGGCGGTGGTCTTCATGCCGGCGAGGTCGGAGCCGGTGCCCGGCTCGGTCATCGCGATGGCCCACATCTCCTCGGCGGAGACGAACTTCGGCAGCCAGCGCTTCTTCTGGTCCGCCGTGGCCAGCATCTTGATGTACGGCAGGGCGAGCAGCACGTGCACGCCGGAGCCGCCGAAGTTCACGCCCGCGCGGGCGGTCTCCTCGTACTGGATGGCCTCGAACTTGTGGGTGTCCAGGCCGGCGCCGCCGAACTCCTCGTCGACGTTGATGCCGAAGAGGCCCAGCTCGGCCAGCTTGTAGTAGAACTCGCGGGGCACGATGCCCGCCTGGAACCACTCGTCGTAGACCGGGACGACCTCGGCCTCGATGAAGGCGCGCAGGGTCTCCCGGAACGCCTCGTGATCCTCGTTGAACACCGTACGGCGCACCGCCGCCACCTCCGCCTTCGTCCTGGCTGGTTGTCGCTTGTGAGCAGCACGATCTGGCTAAGCGCTTGCTCAGTCTTACCGTACCGGCGAGTAGGACACTCGTCCAGAGATGCACGGCCGAACGGGTCCGTAACGCACGTCACCCCCCGCCGCGGGACGGGAGGTGGAGTGGACGGATGCGGGCGCGACGGCCCAGCGCGGGGTTCAGGCCCGGGCGGCGGCGTCGGCGGCGGAGGCGAAGGCGCCGCGCGCCATGGCGTGCAGCAGCGTGGCGGTGGCCGCTCGGTTGGGCAGCTTGGGCCGGCTCAGGTGGGGCGTGGAGTTGAGGAGGCCGAACACCGCGTGCACCGCCGCCCGCGCGGGCGGCTCGGCGAGCTGGGGGTGGACGTCCCGGACGACCTCGACCCACAGCTCGACGTACTGGCGCTGCAGCTGGCGCACCATCTTGCGGTCGCTGTCCCGCAGGCGGTCCAGCTCACGGTCGTGCAGGGTGATCAGCGGGCGGTCGTCGAGCGCGAAGTCGATGTGCCCCTCGATCAGCGAGTCGAGGACCGCACCGGGGCCGCCGGCCCCGGGCTCCGTCCCGGCCTCGGCCACTCGCCGCCTGCCCCCCGTGAGGAGCTGACCGCTGATGCCCACCAGCAGCTCCGCGAGCATCGCGTCCTTGCCGGGGAAGTGCCGGTACAGGCCGGGGCCGCTGATGCCCACGGCAGCGCCTATCTCGTCGACGCCGACGCCGTGGAAGCCGCGTTCGGCGAAGAGCCGCGCGGCCTCCTTGAGGATCTGCTCACGGCGGGTCGAGGCATCCGTCCTGGTGGCCATGCCATCAATTGTAGACAGGGCGGTTAGCGCTCGTTAACCTGAAGGAAATCGGTTAACGAGCGCTAACCTGAGGGAGCTCGTAGATGGACGACGCACCGGAGCTGAAGAGCGCGGCGGATCCCGCCTCGGACGCCTGGAGGGCCAACGAGGCGGCCCACCGCGCCCTGGTGGAGGAGCTCGGCGCCAAGCTGGCCGCGGCCCGCCTGGGCGGGGGCGAGAAGGCCCGCGCGCGGCACACCGCGCGCGGCAAGCTGCTTCCCCGCGAGAGGGTCGACACGCTGCTCGACCCCGGCTCGCCCTTCCTGGAGCTGGCTCCGCTGGCCGCGGACGGGCTGTACGGCGGGCAGGCGCCCGCCGCGGGAGTGATCGCCGGCATCGGCCGGGTGAGCGGCCGCGAGTGCGTGGTCGTGGCCAACGACGCCACGGTCAAGGGCGGCACCTACTACCCGATGACGGTGAAGAAGCACCTGCGCGCCCAGGAGGTCGCGCTGGAGAACCGCCTCCCGTGCGTCTATCTGGTCGACTCCGGCGGCGCCTTCCTGCCGATGCAGGACGAGGTCTTCCCCGACCGGGAGCACTTCGGCCGCATCTTCTACAACCAGGCGCGGATGTCCGCGGCCGGCATCCCGCAGATCGCCTCCGTGATGGGCTCCTGCACGGCGGGCGGTGCGTACGTCCCGGCGATGAGCGACGAGGCGGTCATCGTCCGCGACCAGGGCACGATCTTCCTGGGCGGTCCGCCGCTGGTGAAGGCGGCCACCGGCGAGGTGGTCACGGCCGAGGAGCTCGGCGGCGGAGAGGTGCACTCCCGCACCTCCGGCGTCACCGACCACCTCGCCGAGGACGACGCGCACGCGCTGCGCATCGTGCGCACCATCGTCTCCACGCTGCCCGCACGCCGGGAGCTGCCGTGGAAGGCCGTCGCCCCCGTCGAGCCCAAGGTGGACCCCTCGGGTCTGTACGGCGCGGTGCCGGTCGACTCCCGGACCCCCTACGACGCCCGCGAGATCATCGCCCGGATCGTCGACGGCTCGAAGTTCGCCGAGTTCAAGTCGGAGTTCGGGCAGACGCTGGTCACCGGCTTCGCCCGGATCCACGGCCACCCGGTCGGCATCGTCGCCAACAACGGCATCCTCTTCGCCGAGTCCGCCCAGAAGGGCGCGCACTTCGTCGAGCTGTGCGACCAGCGCGGCATCCCGCTGGTGTTCCTGCAGAACATCTCAGGGTTCATGGTGGGCCGGGACTACGAGGCGGGCGGCATCGCCAAGCACGGCGCCAAGATGGTCACGGCGGTGGCCTGCACCCGGGTCCCCAAGCTGACCGTGGTGGTCGGCGGGTCCTACGGCGCAGGCAACTACTCCATGTGCGGGCGCGCCTATTCGCCGCGCTTCATGTGGATGTGGCCCAACGCCAAGATCTCCGTGATGGGCGGCGAGCAGGCCGCCTCGGTGCTGGCAACGGTCAAGCGGGACCAGCTGGAGGCGCGCGGCGAGGAGTGGCCGGCCGAGGAGGAGGAGTCCTTCAAGGCCCCGGTCCGCGCCCAGTACGAGGAGCAGGGCAGCGCCTACTACGCGACGGCGCGCCTGTGGGACGACGGCGTGATCGACCCGCTGGACACCCGGCAGGTCCTGGGCCTGGCCCTGACCGCCTGCGGCAACGCCCCCCTGGGCGAGCCGAAGTTCGGCATCTTCCGGATGTAAGGGGTGGGACACGTGGCACGCATCAGGACAACGCAGCTCGGTACGACACAGCCCGAGGCAGGGCAGGCGGGGCGGGGCATGTTCGACACGGTGCTGGTCGCCAACCGCGGCGAGATCGCGGTGCGGGTGATCCGGACGCTGCGCGAGCTGGGCATCCGCTCGGTCGCGGTCTTCTCCGACGCCGACGCCCGGGCGCCGCACGTCCGCGCCGCCGACACGGCGGTGCGGATCGGGCCGGCGCCGGCCGGCGAGAGCTACCTGCGCGTCGACCGCATCCTGGAGGCCGCCGCGCGCACCGGCGCGCAGGCCGTCCACCCGGGATACGGCTTCCTCGCGGAGAACGCCGGCTTCGCGCAGGCCTGCGCCGACGCCGGACTGGTCTTCCTCGGCCCGCCCGCCTCGGCGATCGACCTGATGGGCGACAAGATCCGCGCCAAGGAGACGGTCCGCGCGGCCGGGGTCCCGGTGGTGCCGGGCTCCAGCGGCAGCGGTCTGACCGACGACGAGCTGGCGGCGGCGGCCCGGGAGATCGGCATGCCGGTGCTCCTCAAGCCCAGCGCGGGCGGCGGCGGAAAGGGCATGCGCCTGGTCCGCGTGGAGTCCGCGCTGGCCGAGGAGATCGCCGCGGCGCGCCGTGAGGCGCGCGCCTCCTTCGGCGACGACACGCTGCTGGTGGAGCGCTGGATCGACCGCCCCCGGCACATCGAGATCCAGGTGCTGGCCGACGCCCACGGCAACGTCCTGCACCTGGGCGAGCGCGAGTGCTCGCTCCAGCGACGGCACCAGAAGATCGTCGAGGAGGCGCCGAGCGTCCTGCTCGACGAGGAGACCCGGGCGTCGATGGGCGAGGCCGCCGTGCAGGCGGCCCGCTCCTGCGGCTACGTCGGCGCGGGGACGGTGGAGTTCATCGTCCCGGGCAACGACCCCTCCTCGTACTACTTCATGGAGATGAACACCCGTCTCCAGGTCGAGCACCCGGTGACGGAGCTCGTCACCGGCCTGGACCTGGTGGAGTGGCAGCTGCGGGTGGCGGCCGGTGAGCCGCTGCCGTTCACCCAGGAGGACGTCACCCTCACCGGCCACGCGGTGGAGGCGCGGATCTGCGCGGAGGACCCTTCCCGCGGCTTCCTGCCCTCCGGCGGCCGGGTCCTCCTGCTGCGCGAGCCGTCCGGCCCCGGGGTGCGCACCGACTCCGGGCTGGCCGAGGGCTCCGAGGTGGGCAGTCTCTACGACCCGATGCTGGCCAAGGTGATCGCGTACGGCCCGGACCGGGCCACCGCCCTGCGCCGCCTGCGCGCCGCCCTCGCGGACACGGTCGTGCTGGGCGTGCCCACCAACGCCGGGTTCCTGCGCCGTCTGCTGGCCCACCCCGACGTGGTGTCCGGCGAGATGGACACCGGGCTGGTGGAGCGCGAGGCGGACGCGCTGGTCCCCGACGGGGTACCGGCCGAGGTCTACGAGGCGGCGGCCGCCGTCCGGCTCGACGGGCTGGCGCCCGCGCCCGCCGAGGGCGGCTGGACGGACCCGTTCGCCGTGCCCAGCGGCTGGCGCATCGGCGGCCCCGAGGCGCACCGGCCGCTCGGCTTCCCGCTCCAGGTCCCCGGGCTCGACCCGGTCACCCACACCGTGCGGGCCGACGCCGCCCACCACGAGGTCGGCGAGGGCGGCGTCTCGGTCACCCTGGACGGCGTCCGCCACACCTTCCACCGGGCCGGGGACTGGCTCGGCCGGGAGGGCGACGCCTGGCAGGTCCGTGACCACGACCCGGTGGCGGCCTCGCTGACCGGCGCGGCCCGCGCGGGCGCCGACTCGCTGACCGCCCCCATGCCCGGCACGGTGACGGTGGTCAAGGCCGCCGTCGGCGACCGGGTGGAGGCCGGGCAGAGTCTGCTGGTGGTGGAGGCGATGAAGATGGAACACGTCATCTCCGCCCCGCACTCCGGCACGGTCGCCGAGCTCGACGTCACCCCCGGCACGGCGGTCGCCATGGACCAGGTGCTCGCCGTGATCACCCCCGACGAGGAGACGGAGGGCGCGGCATGACCGCCGACGCGACGACCGGCCCGGGCGCCCTGCCCATGCGGGTGCCCGCCGAAGGCCTTCCCGCCCGGGTGCGGATCTACGAGGTGGGCGCCCGGGACGGCCTGCAGAACGAGAAGGCGACGGTCCCCACCGAGGTGAAGGCGGAGTTCGTCCGCCGCCTCGCCGGGGCGGGCCTGTCCACCGTCGAGGCCACCAGCTTCGTGCACCCGAAATGGGTGCCGCAGCTGGCGGACGCGGAGCAGCTGTTCCCGATGGTCCGCGACCTGCCGGTGGAGCTGCCGGTGCTGGTGCCCAACGAGCGCGGCCTGGACCGGGCCCTGGCGCTCGGCGCGCGCACGGTCGCGCTGTTCGCCAGCGCCACCGAGTCCTTCGCCAAGGCCAACCTGAACCGCACGGTCGACGAGTCGCTCGCCATGTTCGAGCCGGTGGCCGCCCGTGCCAGGGCCGAGGGGCTGCGGATCCGCGCCTACGTCTCGATGGTCTTCGGCGACCCCTGGGAGGGCCCCGTCCCCGTCGCGCGGGCCGTGGGGGTCTGCCGGGCGCTGATGGACATGGGCGCCGACGAGCTGAGCCTGGGCGACACCATCGGCGTCGCCACCGCGGGCCATGTCTCCGCGGTGCTCACCGCGCTGAAGGACGCCCAGGTCCCCGTCGAGGCGACCGGCGTCCACTTCCACGACACCTACGGCCAGGCGCTGGCCAACACGCTGGCCGCGCTCCAGCACGGTGTCACCACCGTCGACGCCTCCGCCGGAGGCCTCGGCGGCTGCCCCTACGCGAAGTCCGCCACCGGCAACCTCGCGACCGAGGACCTGGTGTGGATGCTCCAGGGCCTCGGCGTCGAGACCGGGGTCGACCTCGGCCGTCTCACCGCCACGAGCGTGTGGATGGCCGAACAACTGGGCCGGCCCAGCCCGTCCCGCACCGTCCGAGCCCTCTCCCACCAGGAGCAGTGACGCGATGACCGCCACCACCGCCACCCCCATGGACCGCCGCCTCAGCCCGGAGCTGGAGGAGCTGCGCCGCACCGTCGAGGAGTTCGCCCACGACGTGGTCGCCCCGAAGATCGGCGACTTCTACGAGCGGCACGAGTTCCCCTACGAGATCGTCCGCGAGATGGGCCGCATGGGCCTGTTCGGCCTGCCCTTCCCCGAGGAGTACGGCGGCATGGGCGGCGACTACTTCGCCCTCGGCGTCGCCCTGGAGGAGCTGGCGCGGGTCGACTCCTCGGTCGCCATCACCCTGGAGGCCGGCGTCTCCCTCGGCGCCATGCCCATCCACCTGTTCGGCACCGAGGAGCAGAAGCGGGAGTGGCTGCCGCGGCTGTGCTCCGGGGAGATGCTCGGCGCGTTCGGCCTGACCGAGCCCGAGGGCGGCTCCGACGCGGGCGCCACCCGCACCACCGCGCGGCTCGACGCGGCGACGAACGAGTGGGTGATCAACGGCTCCAAGTGCTTCATCACCAACTCCGGCACCGACATCACGGGGCTGGTCACGGTCACCGCCGTCACCGGCCGCAAGGCGGACGGCCGGCCGGAGATCTCCGCGATCATCGTGCCCTCCGGCACCCCCGGTTTCACGGTGGCCGCCCCCTACTCCAAGGTCGGCTGGAACGCCTCGGACACCCGGGAGCTCTCCTTCTCCGACGTCCGGGTCCCGGCCGCCAACCTGGTGGGCCAGGAAGGCCGCGGCTACGCCCAGTTCCTGCGGATCCTCGACGAGGGCCGGATCGCGATCGCCGCGCTGGCCACCGGTCTGGCGCAGGGCTGCGTGGACGAGTCGGTGAAGTACGCCGGGGAGCGCCACGCGTTCGGCCGCCCGATCGGCGCCAACCAGGCCATCCAGTTCAAGATCGCCGACATGGAGATGAAGGCGCACACCGCCCGCCTCGCCTGGCACGACGCGGCGGCGCGGATGGTCGCGGGGCAGCCGTTCAAGAAGGAGGCGGCGATCGCCAAGCTGTACTCCTCGACGGTGGCGGTGGACAACGCGCGGGAGGCCACGCAGATCCACGGCGGGTACGGCTTCATGAACGAGTACCCGGTGGCCCGCATGTGGCGCGACTCCAAGATCCTGGAGATCGGCGAGGGCACCAGCGAGGTCCAGCGGATGCTGATCGCCCGCGAGATGGGGCTTCCCGGCTGACCCGCCCCGACGCCTGACCGTACGTCCCGTCCTCGAGCCGGGGGCCGCGGCGACCCCGCGGCCCCCGGCGTGGAACCCGCGCGGCCCTCGGCACGGCACGCTCGCCGCCCCCGGTGCGGCAGCTCCGCGGCCCTCGGCCGCGGAACCCCACGGCCTTCCGGCGCAGCATCCCTGCGGCCGTCTGGCGCAGCCCCGCCCGCGCCGCCGCCCGCCCTTTCCTCGGCCGCGGAACCCCGCGGCCCTCCGGCACGGCCCCGCCCACGCCGCCGCCCGCACCCTGGCGCGCGCACGGGGTGCAGGGCGCACCGGCCTGGGCACAGGCATGCGGGCCGCCCCGCCCCGACCGGGCGGCGGCTCGCACACCGGCCGGCGGCCCGCTCAGCCCGTGGCGCCCCGGGTGGTGCTCAGGATCTCCGCGTAGCCGCGCCGGGTGACGGCCAGGACGATGCGGTCGTCCGGCTGGAGGACGTACCCCGGGTGGAGGTCCCACAGCAGCTGGGGGCCGTCCGGGCGGGCCTCGCGGGCCAGGTCGGGGCGGCGGGCCTCGGGCCGCCGGGTGTCCAGGGCGATCACCCGCCACGCCCCCGCGCGGAACGCCTCGGCCACCGTGCGCCCCTCGAACCGCGGGTGCCCGCCGACCACCAGCGCCGCGAACAGCAGCACCTTGCGCTCGATGGAGATCGCCCCCAGCACCTGACGTCCCATCATCGCCGCCGCGAACGCGGGCGCGGAGAGATGGCTGACGCTCCGGCTGCGGGTGACGGCCCGCGGATGCGCCGCCCGCAGCGTCCGGTAGACGACGGTGGCGAACTCGTCGTCGTACAGCCGCAGCGCCACCCGCAGCTCGGGCGCGATCGAGCGGGCCGCCAGCGTCGCCTCCAGGTTGGTGGTGTCGGAGCTGGTCAGCGCCAGCAGCGCCGCGGCCCGGTGGATCTTGGCCGCGCCCAGTACCCCCGCCTCGGTGACGTCGCCCAGCACCACCGGCACCCCCAGGTCCCGGGCCAGCGGCACGCCCCGTGCCTCGGCGGACTGCTCGACGCACACCACCGGCATGTCCAGCTCCCGCAGCCGGGCCAGCACCCGGGTGCCGACCCGGCCGAGACCCAGCAGCACGATGTGCCCGGAGAGCCCGCGCGGCGGACGCCGCAGCGCGCCCGCGCCGCGGAAGGTGCCCAGCGCCTCCAGCCCGGCCGCCACCAGCAGCGGCAGCAGGGCGAGGCCGACCAGGCCGGAGAGCAGCTGCAGGATCTGACGGGACGCCGACTGACCCGTGGCCGGGTCGCCGATGCCGAGGAGGTCGAGCAGCGAGACGTAGGTCGCCGACAGCAACTCCATGTCGGTGAGCACGGTGGTGGCGACGGCCAGCGCCAGCACGGAGGCGACCACGCCGGCCGTGGCCCAGCGCAGCCGCCGGGAGAACAGCCGGGACAGCGGCGCCCCGCGCCGGGCCAGCCGGTGCGGCGGCAGGGCGGGGCCGGTGCGGCGCACCGCGTCCAGCACCACCGTGCCGCGCCCGGTGGCCGCCCGTACCTCGGCGTCGTCGGGCAGCAGGCGCGGCCCCTGCGGGCCGCTGGCGTCGGACCCCTCGGCGCCCGCGGGGTCGGCGGTGGTGGAGGAAAGGAGGGCCAGCGTGCACAGGCCCGGGTCGGCGGCCTCCCCCGTCCGCGGCGGGGTGCGCTCGGCGGCGCGCAGCAGCAGTCCGTCGGCCTGCACCACGCGGCGGGTGTCCGCCACGGCGGTGGCGGCGAGGGCGGGAGCGGCGGTGTCGGCGTCCGAGAGGACCGTGGTGGAGGCCTCCAGGGTGGCCCGGTCCAGCTCGGGCCGCGCCATCAGGGCCGCCTGGTCGAGGAGTTCCTCCATGTACTCGCCGAGCTTGCGGTTGTACATCCGCACCACCAGCCGGACCGAGGGGTTGAGCCTGCGGGCGGCGAGGGCGGCGCGCAGATTGGTCTCGTCGTCCTCGTAGAGCAGCGCGATCGCGGCGGCGCGCTCCACGCCCGCCTCGGTGAGCACGTCCGCGCCCGGCCGGGGGGCGTGCAGCTCCAGCACCGGGGTGCTCAGCCCCGGCTGGGAGTCGTCGGGCCCCGGCTGGGCCTGCCCCTGGCCCCAACGGCCCAGGAGCGCGGCGGCGCGGGAGACGGTGGAGGCGAGCGTCCCGGCGTCCTCGGTCCGCTCCCCCGGCACCACCAGGACCACCCGCTGCCGGTAGACGTCCCGCAGCTCGGCGGCCAGCCGCGGGGCCAGCCCGTCGTCACCGCAGACCAGCATGTGCGGTTCCGCCGGCGACCGTTCGCCCTGCCTCGGCAACGTGACCACGCGCCCACCCCCTGAGCTCTCGCGTCCCATCCGTCGGGCCGTCAGATCACCGCGCCCGCACGTCCGCAGGCCCGGCGGGCCCGCCCGTCCGCAGGCCCGCCGGCGCGCAGACCTACAGCCCGTCAGGCCCGGTCCCGCAGCCCGCAGCCCGCAGCCCGCAGCCCGCAGCGTTCGGCGTCCGGGGGGGGGGGGGGGGGCCCCGCCCGCCCCCCCCCCCCCCCCCCCCCCCCCCCCCCCCCCCCCCCCCCCCCGCGCCCCCCCCCCCCCCCCCCCCCCCCGCCCCCCACCACCCCCCCCCCCCCCGCCCGGCGGTGGGCGGGGGCCGGGGGCGGCCCCCCCCACGACTCCGGCACCCCGGTCCCGGCCCGGGCCGACGACCCCCGTGCCGCGCATGATCGCATCCCCGCGGGGCGGCGCGCAGTGCCTGGACCCGGCAGTGTCGGGACGAGCCGGTTGCCGGGACGGACGCCGGGCCTCCCCACCTGCGGACGCTCCCGGAAAACCGCGGTCCGCCACCCCCTGGACAAAGCCAATGTAGGTAAGGCTAACCTTGCCTCGAATCGTCCGGCGGCCGTCCGCCCTGTTCGAAAGCAGTGACCCATGCGCCACGTCCGTCCCTCCCTCCCCACCCGCCGCGGCATCCTGGCAGCCGGCGGCGCCCTCGGCCTCGGCGCCGTCCTCGCCGCGTGCGGTGACGACGAGCCGGCGAAGGGCAGTGCGGACAAGGGCGAGGCCGCCTCCGGCCCGTGGTCCTTCACGGACGACCGCGGCACCACGGTGAAGCTGGACAAGGCGCCGCAGAACATCGTGGCCTTCACGGGCGTGGGCGCCGCGCTGTACGACTACGGCGTCCAGGTCAAGGGCGTCTTCGGCCCGACCACCACCAAGGACGGCAAGCCGGACGTCCAGGCCGGCGACATGGACGTGTCCAAGGTGAAGGTCATCGGCAACGTCTGGGGCGAGTTCAGCGTCGAGAAGTACGCCGCCCTCAAGCCCGACCTCCTGGTCTCCACCATGTTCGACGGCGCGGGCACCCTCTGGTACGTGCCGGAGGAGTCCGAGAAGCAGATCGCCAAGTTCGCCCCGAGCGTGGGCGTCTCCGTCTTCGACGTGCAGATGACCAAGTCCCTGGAGCGCATGGCGGCGCTGGCCGAGTCGCTGGGCGCGGACATGAAGGCCGCCGAGGTCGTCGAGGCGAAGAAGAAGTTCGAGGAGGCCGCCGCGCGCCTCAAGGCCGCCGCGAAGGCCCGCCCGGAGATCCGCGTCCTGGCCGGTTCCGCCTCCCCCGACCTCTTCTACGTCTCCACCCACAACCTCTCGATCGACCTCGAGTACTACAAGGCCCTCGGTGTGAACATCGTCGAGCCGGACGCGAAGGCGATCAAGGAGAGCGGCGGCTGGTTCGAGAGCCTGAGCTGGGAGAACGTCGACAAGTACAAGGCCGACGTGATCATCATGGACGACCGGGCCCAGGCCATCCAGCCCGCCGACATCACCAAGGCGACCTGGAAGAAGCTGCCCGCCGTCAAGGCCGGCCAGGTCATCGCCCGTTCGCCGGAGCCGATCCTGTCCTACGCCAAGTGCACTCCGCTGCTGAACAACCTTGCCGAGGCCATCGAGAACGCCAAGAAGGTGGCCTGACCGCTGCCTCCCCCTCGGGCAGCCGTGGGAGCCCCCGGAGACGGTCCTCCGGGGGCTCCCGCGCGTCCGCCGCCCGACGGCTCACCCCGCAGCCGCGACCCCCTCGGCTCCCTTGACCCCCTCGGACCCCTCGGCGTCTCCGGACGGCCACGGCACCTCCGGGGACCGGTAGTAGTCCAGGCCCATCGCGTCCCACCGCGGCGCCTGCGCGGCCAGCCGCACCCGGTAGGCGTCCCAGTCGTGGGCGTCCGCCGGCGACCAGCCCAGTTCGGCGATCCCCGGCAGCCGGGGGAAGGCCATGAACTCCAGCTCCTGCGGCGTACTCAAGGTCTCCGTCCACAGCGGCGCCTCGACGCCCCGCACCGCGTCCTCCGGTACGCCGGAGGACGCGAGGTAGGTGGCCGGGTCCCAGTCGTAGGACCGGCGGACCTCCACCAGCCCGGCCCAGTCGAGTCCGAGCGGCGTCCCGTCGGTGTACTTCATGTCCAGGTACGCCCGGTCGGCCGGCGACAGGATGATCCCGGTGCCGGCCCGGGCCGCCTGAGCCACCCGGGCCCGTTCCTCCTCCTCGGTGGCGTCGTAGCCCCAGTACTGCGCCAGCGCCCCCGGCGCGGGCTCCGCCGCGGTGAGCTGGTGCCAGCCGATCACCGTCTTGCCGTGCTCGGCGACCAGGGGCTGCACCCTCGCCATGAAGGCGACGTAGTCCTCGTGCGGGGTGGAGTGCGCCTCGTCCCCGCCGATGTGGAGGTAGCGGCCCGGGGTGAGCTCGGCCACCTCGCGGATCACGTCCTCCACGAAGTCGTAGGTCACCTCCTTGCCGACGCACAGCGAGGAGAAGCCCACCTTGATCCCGGTGTACGCGGGCGGCGCGACGCCGTCGCAGTTGAGCTCCGCGTAGGAGGTCAGCGCGGCGTTGGTGTGGCCCGGCAGGTCGATCTCCGGGACGACCTCCAGGTAGCGGGAGGCCGCGTGGGCGACGATCTCCCGGTACTGGTCCTTCGTGTAGTGGCCGCCGGGCGTGCCGCCGACCTCGGTGGCCCCGCCGACGGCGGTGAGCTGGGGCCAGGAGTCGATCGCCAGCCTCCAGCCCTGGTCGTCGGTGAGGTGCAGGTGCAGCGTGTTGACCTTGTACAGCGCGATCCGGTCGATGAACCGCTTGACCTGCTCGACGGTGAAGAAGTGCCGCGCCACGTCCAGGTGCACGCCGCGGTAGGCGTAGCGCGGGCGGTCCTCGACCACGCCGCCGGGCACCTGCCAGGGTCCGGGCCGCACCCGGCCGGCCTCCACCTCGGGCGGCAGGAGCTGACGGAGGGTCTGCACGCCGTGGAACAGCCCGGCGGGCCGCCCGGCCGTCACCGTCACCCCTGAGGGGCCGCTGGTGAGCCGGTAGCCCTCCTCCCCCCAGGGGCCGTCCGCGAGCCGCAGCCGAATGCCCCCGGCACCGCGCGGCTCACCACCGGCCCCGTCCCCGAGACCCCCCGCCCCGTCCCCGGGACCGCCCGCCCCCTCGTCGTCCCCGCCCGCGCCGGTGACCGGAAGGCGGTAGCCGGTGGAGGTCCGCAGCAGTTCCGCGAGGTAGACGCCGATCGCGCGCACCTCGGGACCGTCCTCGACCCGGATCGCCGTGCCGGAGGTGATCCGGTACGGGGCGCCGCCCGGCTCGGCCGAGACCGGCGCCGGGATCAGCGCGCCGAACCCCCCGGCCGGCGCGTCGGCCTCGCCGGGACCGGCCGTCCGTTCCGAGGGCCCGGCTCCGGCCGCTCCCCCGGCGGCCGCCGTCAGGAGCAGCAGTGAGGCCGCCAGCCGTAAGGCCGTGTGCCGTTGTCCCGCCACGGTCGTCCCCTTCCGTTCACTCATTGCGCCGCAAGAAGGTCTGGACCACTTCTCCCCACACGGGAGGCGCGACAATCCCCTCGCGCGCCGTCCTGTGGCGTCGCGCACCCGAACGCCAGAATCCTGCCCGATATCGGGCAGAATTGTTGCGGATACCACGCGACGTATCGGAGGATCGAGCATGCACGACGAACTTGTCGATCATTTGACGCGGTCTTCCTCGCTCACGCGGGGCGAGGCCGTGCGGGTGATCCAGGACGTTCTCGCCTACTTCGACGAGACGACCGAGGACTACGTCCGTCGCCGCCACCGCGAGCTCCAGGCCCAGGGTCTGGTGAACGCGGAGATCTTCACCAGGATCTCGGCGGACCTCCAGTACCGCGCGGTGGCGCCGCCGGAGCTCTCGCTCCGTCAGCTCCGCCGCATCGTCTATGGCTGAGGGAACCACACCACATGTGCGGAATTGTCGGGTACATCGGCAAGCGTGACATCGCCCCGCTGCTCCTCGAAGGCCTCGCGCGCCTCGAGTACCGCGGCTACGACTCTGCCGGTATCGCCGTCACGGCCCCCAAGGGCGGGCTGAAGATGGTCAAGGCCAAGGGTCGTGTCCGTGAGCTGGAGGCGAAGGTGCCGGCCCGTTTCAAGGGCACGGCCGGCATCGCGCACACCCGCTGGGCCACCCACGGCGCGCCGTCCGACGTGAACGCGCACCCGCACCTCTCCGCCGACGAGAAGGTCGCCGTCGTCCACAACGGCATCATCGACAACGCCTCGGACCTGCGCCGCAAGCTCGAGGCCGACGGCGTCGAGTTCCTCTCGGAGACCGACACCGAGGTCCTCACCCACCTGATCGCCCGCTCCCAGGCCACCACCCTGGAGGAGAAGGTCCGTCAGGCGGTCCGCCTGATCGAGGGCACCTACGGTGTCGCCGTGCTGCACGCCGACTTCCCGGACCGGATCGTCGTCGCCCGCAACGGCTCGCCCGTCGTGCTCGGCATAGGCGAGAAGGAGATGTTCGTCGCCTCGGACATCGCGGCGCTGGTCACGCACACCCGTCAGATCGTCACCCTGGACGACGGCGAGATGGCCACCCTCACCGCGGACGACTTCCGCACCTACACCACCGAGGGCACCCGCACCTCCGCCGAGCCGACCACCGTCGAGTGGGAGGCCGCCTCCTACGACATGGGCGGCCACGACACGTACATGCACAAGGAGATCCACGAGCAGGCCGACGCCGTGGACCGCGTGCTGCGCGGCCGCATCGACGACCGGTTCTCCACCGTGCACCTGGGCGGCCTGAACCTGGATGCCCGTGAGGCGCGCCAGATCCGCCGCGTGAAGATCCTGGGCTGCGGCACCTCGTACCACGCCGGCATGATCGGCGCGCAGATGATCGAGGAGATGGCCCGCATCCCCGCGGACGCCGAGCCGGCCTCCGAGTTCCGCTACCGCAACGCGGTCGTGGACCCCGACACGCTGTACATCGCCGTCTCCCAGTCCGGCGAGACCTACGACGTGCTCGCCGCGGTGCAGGAGCTCAAGCGCAAGGGGGCCCGCGTCCTCGGCGTGGTCAACGTGGTCGGCTCCGCCATCGCCCGTGAGTCGGACGGCGGCATCTACGTCCACGCCGGCCCCGAGGTCTGCGTGGTCTCCACCAAGTGCTTCACCAACACCACGGTGGCCTTCGCGCTGCTGGCCCTGCACCTGGGCCGCACCCGCGACCTGTCCGTCGCCGACGGCAAGCGGATCATCGCGGGCCTGCGCCGCCTGCCGGAGCAGATCAACGAGATCCTCAAGCTCGAGGACGAGGTCAAGGAGCTGGCGCAGGAGTTCGCCGACGCCCGCTCCACGCTCTTCATCGGCCGCGTCCGGGGTTACCCGGTCGCCCGCGAGGCCTCGCTGAAGCTCAAGGAGATCACCTACATCCACGCCGAGGCCTACCCGGCCTCCGAGCTCAAGCACGGTCCGCTGGCCCTGATCGAGCCGGCCATGCCGACCATCGCGATCGTGCCGGACGACGACCTGCTGGAGAAGAACCGCGCCGCCCTCGAGGAGATCAAGGCCCGCAGCGGCAGGATCCTCGCGGTCGCGCACCGGGACCAGGAGAAGGCCGACCGGACCGTCGTCGTCCCGAAGAACGAGGACGAGCTGGACCCGATCCTGATGGGCATCCCGCTGCAGCTGCTCGCCTACCACACGGCGCTGGCGCTGGGCCGGGACATCGACAAGCCGCGCAACCTGGCGAAGTCGGTCACCGTCGAGTAGTCGGCCACGGTGGGGCGGTCGGCACCCGCCATCGTCATCCCCGGGTTCGCCCTCGCCCTCGCCTCGCCCCTGAACGGCGAAACGGTCCCTGTGCGCCACCATGCACAGGGACCGTTCCTTTCCCATGGGCCGGAGCCGCCCGAATCCTCCGGCCCTGGCTGCCGTTGGCGGTGGCCGTCACCCCACGGCGGCCGGCAGCCGGTTTCCGTGTCGGTGTCATTCCCTCGCTACGACGCCGAACACGCCGTACGCGCCGGTAGCTTGGGCGCGGGCGTGCACCAACTCCGCATGCAGTCCGCGGTGTTCGGCGGACGCGGCGGTGGACGGCGGCTGATGCGCCCCGGCGGCTGAAACGCCCGGCGGGCCGGGCGGGGGCGCCTCGGAGGGGCGGCCCTGGCAGGGCATACGAGCGCCCCGCAGTCGCTCAGGGGATGACGACCACGGGCCGCTGCGCCCGCTTGGCCAGCCGGCCGGCGACCGAGCCGAAGACGCGGCTGAGCAGTCCGTGCGTCGAGCCCACGACGATGGCGTCGGCCTCGTACTCCCGGCCGACCTCCTCGAGTTCGTGGCAGATGTCCCCGCCGCGCTCGACCAGGATCCACGGCACCTCGGCGAGGAAGTCCGAGCAGGCGAGCTCCAGGCCGAGCACCTCGGTGCGGTGGTCCGGCACGTCCACGAAGACGGGGGGCTCGCAGCCGGCCCAGACCGTGGTCGGCAGGCGGTTGGCGACGTGCACGATGATCAGCCCCGAACGGGACCGGGTGGCCATGCCCACGGCGTAGGCGAGGGCGCGCTCACTGGACGTCGAGCCGTCGAAACCGACGACCACCCCGTGCTTGAAGGCGGGGTCGCAGGGATGAGGACGCAGCTCTTCGGCCGCGAGGGGATCGGCCGCCGTCGGTTCGGCGACCGGCCGCTTGCGGTCCGCTGGATCGGTGTATTCGTGACCGGCCATGACTGTCTCGGCGTAGTGATCCTCGTTGGGGCGACGTGAGCGGCGGAGCTGTGTCCGGGATCCATCTTCCCGTCCCCATACCCTTCAGGGTACGGCGGCAAGCGTTCCCGGGCCCTTTTTCTGCCGCCTCCGGGGGGAGATCCGCAGGTCCGGACGGGTACCGGCAGTTGCCGGTGGCAAGGCTTCACCCGGCTGCCCGCTCCGCGAGGGCCCGCCGGGATTCTCCGGAGCATGCATGAGCCGACGCCTCCCGCGCAATGTTGGCTGCGCCGTACAGGCGGTTCGGCCGCCGTCCGGCCCGGCCTCGCGGCCCCGCCCCCGGTCCCGCCGAGAGGCCTCGGACGCCTGCTGCCCGGGCCGCCGTCCGCCCCGACGCCACCATCCGTCCGGCGCGACGCCATCACCCGCACGGCGCGACGCCATCACCCGCACGGCCGACGCCCGCCGGGCACCCGCGATGCCGGCAGACCCCCAGGCCAGACGGGGGAAGCGAGGCCCTCACCTCGGCCGCTGCCGCCCCGCGACAGGAGACGGTTCCGCGCCACGAGGCGCCGGCAACCGGCCCGGCACCCGCGCCGAACTCACGGCAAGGCGCCACGACAGGCCACCACACAGGGGGCGCGACGCCACACACGCACCCCAGGTCACGTGCGCCACGGGGCACGCGGGGCGCACGGAGGCACGTCGGACCGCCTGCCGCGCACCCCCTTGCGACTGACCGGTTTCCGTTCCGGCCGCCGCACACTTTCAGCCAACTTCCCGGCCACAGCACACCCGTGCCGAAACGTCCCCCCAACCACCGTTCCACCAGGGCAAAAAGGGTGCGGACCGACTCAGGTACCCTACGCGGATTGGCCACCGGCGCACGGCGCGCTTCTCCGCCCCCTCCCGCGCCGCGACCCTTCGTGATCGAATGCTTTACGCCAAGTTGCCATGTCGACATTCCGGCGCTTGTCCAACTGGGCTTCCCGGCAACGCCGGACACAGTAGATTCGATCTTGACTGTCGTCCGGCTGGGGATTCGTTCGGGACCGAGGGGAAACGTGCTGGAACGAGAGACCCGTCCAGTGAGAGGCGCCGCGACCACCGAGGGGGGCTTAGCAGGATGAGCCACGACTCCACCGCCGTGTCGGACACAGCCGTCAGAAAGCTGTCCGGCCGGCGCCGCAAGGAGATCGTCGCGGTACTGCTGTTCAGTGGCGGACCGATCTTCGAGAGCTCCATCCCGCTCTCGGTGTTCGGGATCGACCGGCAGGACGCCGGCGTACCGCGATACCGGCTGCTGGTGTGCGCCGGCGAAGAGGGACCGCTGCGTACGACGGGGGGCCTGGAGCTCTCCGCGCCGCACGGCCTCGACGCGATCGGCCGGGCCGGCACCGTGGTGGTGCCCGCGTGGCGTTCGATCACCTCCCCGCCCCCCGAGCAGGCACTCGACGTGCTGCGCCGGGCGCACGAGGAGGGGGCCCGCATCGTCGGCCTGTGCACCGGGGCGTTCGTCCTGGCCGCGGCCGGTCTGCTGGACGGGCGTCCGGCGACCACGCACTGGATGTACGCGCCCACGCTCGCCAAGCGCTACCCGTCGGTCCACGTCGACCCGCGGGAGCTCTTCGTCGACGACGGCGACGTGCTGACCTCGGCCGGGACCGGCGCCGGGATCGACCTGTGCCTGCACATCGTCCGCTCGGACCACGGGAACGAGGCAGCCAACGCGCTGGCCCGCCGCCTGGTCGTGCCGCCCCGCAGGGGCGGCGGCACCGGGCACGCGGGCGGAGCGGGAGGCGGGGCGGCGCAGGAGCGCTACCTCGACAGGTCTTTACCCGAGGAGATCGGCGCCGACCCGCTGGCCGAGGTCGTCGCCTGGGCGCTGGAGCACCTGCACGAGCAGTTCGACGTCGAGCAGCTGGCCGCGCGCGCCTACATGTCGCGGCGCACCTTCGACCGGCGGTTCCGCTCGCTGACCGGAAGCGCCCCGCTGCAGTGGCTGATCACCCAGCGGGTGCTCCAGGCGCAGCGGCTGCTGGAGACCTCCGACTACTCGGTCGACGAGGTCGCCGGCCGGTGCGGCTTCCGCTCGCCGGTGGCCCTGCGCGGGCACTTCCGGCGGCAGTTGGGGGCCTCCCCGGCGGCCTACCGGGCCGCGTACCGGGCCCGGCGTCCGCAGAGCGAGCAGAGCGTCGCCGTGGAGCACGGGCCGTCCGCCGGAATGCCGCAGCAGGGTCCGGGCGCCCAGCCGCTGTCGGCGGACCCGGCGCCGCTGTCCGGGGCTCCTGGGGTGCCCTCGCAGTCCCGGCGTCCCGCCGAGAACGGCGAGGCCCTCCCGCGGCCCACCCTGCCCGGCCGCCGCTGACCGGCTGAGCCGCAGGACGAGAGGGGCGCGCCACGGCGCGCCCCTCTCCCCATTCCCGCGCCCCCCGGCACGGGCGGGGCGCACACCGTCGCCGGGCACCAGTAGAGCGCCGGACCTCCGGCGGTTCCGCCCCACCGCGCGAGCGGCGGGGGGCACGGCCCTTCACGCGCGGGCGGCCCGGCCTCCGTGTACATACGGCTCGGCCTCCGTGTACATACGGGCACGCCATTCGTATACGGAAGAGCCCGAGACACGGGCCGGTGGTCCCCCTGTCACCCACCGGCAAGCGCAACCGGACCCACCGGCGGTTCCGCCCCACCGCGCGAGCGGCGGGGCGGGCACGCAGCCCCTCGTGCAGCGGGTGGCCCCGCCGGCCTCCAGGTACAGCCGAGCCCACGCCTTCGTGCGCCGGCGGCACCGCTCGCTGCACCGGCGGGCCCCGTCCGTCCCCATTGCCGCATACCGACGACCGCGCCGCGGCCCGGACCACCCGCGGACACCGCCCCGCCGCGAACCAGCAGGCGCGGCCTCGACGCACGGTCGGCCCCGGAGGCACGCCCCCGCGCGCGGGTACGCGCGGTCCCGGTGGCGCGGACCGCGCCCCCCTTCGCACACCGGCTCGTACGGCAGCGCGTACGGTCACCGCCCCGCCCCGTAGGGTGGACGTATGAACGATCGCATGGTGTGGATCGACTGCGAGATGACCGGCCTCTCGCTGTCCGACGACGCTCTCATCGAGGTGGCCGCCCTCGTCACCGACTCCGAGCTGAACGTGCTCGGCGAGGGGGTGGACATCGTCATCCGCCCGCCGGACTCGGCGCTGGAGACGATGCCGGAGGTGGTGCGCCAGATGCACACCGCGTCCGGTCTGCTGACCGAGCTGGCCGGCGGCACCACCCTGGCCGACGCCGAGGAGCGGGTCCTCTCCTACATCCGTGAGCACGTGAAGGACCCCGGCAAGGCCCCGCTGTGCGGGAACTCCGTCGGCACGGACCGCGGCTTCCTGCTGCGGGACATGCCGACGCTGGAGTCCTTCATGCACTACCGGATCGTCGACGTCTCCTCGGTGAAGGAACTGGCGCGCCGCTGGTACCCGCAGGCGTACTTCAACGCGCCCGAGAAGGCCGGCAACCACCGGGCGCTCGCGGACATCCGGGAGTCGATCGCGGAGCTGCGCTACTACCGCGAGGCGGTCTTCGTCCCCCAGCCCGGGCCTGACTCCGCCACCGCCCGCACCATCGCCGCCAAGCACGTCGTCTCCGGCGGCTGACCCGCCCGGCGCCCCTCGGCGAGGGGCGCCGGAAAAGGGCGGCGCGAGCACCCCTTCCGACCCTGTACACTTTTTCTCGGCCGGTCGGAAAGAAACCGCAAGGTACCGAACCGCCGGTCATGGTGGGTGTAGCTCAGCTGGCAGAGCACCTGGTTGTGGTCCAGGATGTCGCGGGTTCAAGTCCCGTCACTCACCCTGAAAGAAGGCCCTCGGGCCGGTGGAAACACCGGACCGAGGGCCTTCCTCGTTTCAAGACATGGAGACATCCCCGCGCCCGGGGGCGTCCGGGGCATGAAGCCCCGAACGCCTCAGGAGGACTGGCGCAGCACCAGCTGGGTGGGCAGAACGGTCTGGACCCGGCGAATTCCGGCCGGGACCCGCTGCCGCGGTTCGCGGGTGGCCGTCTCCTCGAGCAGCAGGTCGGTCATGACCCGGCCCATCTCCGTTATGGGCTGCCGGACGCTGGTCAGCGGCGGGTCCATGTGGCGGGCGATGGCCGAGTCGTCGTACCCGACCAGGGCGACGTCGTCGGGGATGCTCCGCCCGGCCTCCCGCAGCACCTGCCGGGCGCCGGCCGCGGTGACGTCGGAGGCGGCGAAGACGGCGTCCAGGTCGGGACGGCGTTCCAGCAGGGCCGCCATGGCGCGACGGCCGCCCTCCTCACTGAAGTCGCCGGGCTCGACCAGCCCCTCGTCCTCCGCGATGCCGGCCTCCGCGAGGGCGGTGCGGTACCCGTCGGTGCGGCGCTGGGCGCCGTACACGTCGAGGCGGCCGGTGATGTGGGCGATCCGGCGGCGGCCCCGCTCGATCAGGTGGGCGGTGGCCGAGCGTCCGCCGCCGTGGTTGTCGGAGTCGACCGAGGCCAGCGGCTCGTCGGCGCTGCGGGGGCCGCTGATCACGGCGGGAATGCCCAGCTCGGAGACCATGTCGGGCAGCGGGTCGTCGGCGTGCACCGACACCAGCAGCACGCCGTCCACCCGGTGCGCGGCCAGGTACTGGGCCAGGCGCTGCCGTTCGCGGTCGTTGCCCGCGAATATCAGCAGGAGCTGCATCTCGGTGTCCGTGAGGGCGGTGCCGACGCCCCGCAGCATGTCGGAGAAGTACGGCTCGGCGAAGAAGCGGGTCTCCGACTCCGGGACGACCAGGGCGATGGCGTCGGTCCGGTTGGCGGCCAGCGCGCGGGCCGCCGTGTTGGGCACGTAGCCGAGCTCGGCGACGGCCGCCTCCACGGCGGCGCGGGTGGCCTCGCTGACGCTGGGCGAGCCGTTGATCACGCGCGAGACCGTGCCCCGGCCGACACCCGCCCGGGCCGCGACCTCCTCAAGGGTGGGTCGCCCGCCGCTTCGGCCTCGTCCGTGGCTCGCCATCCGCCGCCTCCTGTTCGTACCGGTCCTGGAATCTAACAGCCGTTCCGGGCATTCCCGGGTCCGGCCACCGCCATGTGATGCGTGGACGGCCCACCTTGGCGCGTCCTCGACCCCTTGCGGGACGGGGGTCTACGCGCGGAGCGCCGCCCGGAGGTACCAAGTATCCGCACGCTGCCGCGCGTTGACCGGGTTCTCCCCATTCGGTAACACCCTGATAACCCCGGCAAGATCCAGGCGTCACTTCCCTTGACACCCCCGCCGCGACCCGGGACTCTTCAACACATCACTTCTGGGAGCGCTCCCACGCGCTCTCACGGTACCTGACCCAAACCCAACCCACGCGTTCCCCGCCCGCGCCGCAGCAAGAAGATCAGAGGTCGCCAGTGACCTTTGGCCCGGGGGTAGGCACGTTCAGGGCAATCAGGAGGGACGACCATGCGCGCCATTCGAACCGCCCGCCACAGGGCAGTGGTTCTCGCAACGGTCGCGGCGCTCGGCGCCGGACTGCTGGCCGGCTGCGCCGACGACGGCAAGGACGAGGACGCCACCTCGTCCGGCAACAGCGACGGCAAGACCACCATCACCGTCGGGCTGTTCGGCACGTTCGGCTTCAAGGAGGCGGGGCTGTACGACGAGTACATGAAGCAGAACCCCGACGTCCAGATCAAGGAGACGGTGGTCGAGCGCAACGAGAACTACTACCCGGCTCTCGTCAACCACCTGACCACCGGCAGCGGCCTCCAGGACATCCAGGGTGTCGAGGTCGGCAACATCGCCGAGATCACCGCCACCCAGGCCGACAAGCTGGTCGACCTCTCCAAGTACGGCAAGAAGGGCGACTTCCTGGAGTGGAAGTGGGCCCAGGGCACCGCCAAGGACGGCAAGACGGTCGCTCTCGGCACCGACGTCGGCCCGATGGCGATCTGCTACCGCAAGGACCTCTTCGAGAAGGCGGGCCTGCCCACCGACCGCGAGGAGCTCGCGAAGCTGTGGGAGGGCGACTGGGCGAAGTTCGTCGACGTCGGCCGTGACTTCAAGAAGGGCGCGCCCAAGGGCGTCTCCTTCATGGACTCCCCCGGCGGTCTGCTGAACGCCGTCCTCTCCAGTGAGACGGAGAAGTTCTACAACGCGCAGGGCGAGGTCATCTACAAGACCAACCCGGCCGTCAAGGACGCCTTCGACCTCACCGCCGACGCCGCCAAGGAGGGGCTGATCGGCAAGCAGGTCCAGTTCCAGCCCTCGTGGGACACCACCATCGCCAAGGGCAAGTTCGCGGCGATGTCCTGCCCGCCGTGGATGCTCGGTTACATCGAGAGCAAGTCCGAGGCCTCGGCCGCGGGCAAGTGGGACGTCGCCAAGGCGCCCAAGGCCGGCAACTGGGGCGGTTCCTTCCTGGCCGTCCCGAAGGCCGGCAAGAACGCCGAGGCGGCCGCCAAGCTGGCCGCGTGGCTGACCGCCCCGGAGCAGCAGGCGACGCTCTTCGCCAAGCGCGGTTCCTTCCCGAGCGCCCCGTCCACCTACGAGGGTGACCAGGTTCTCGCCGCGAAGAACAAGATGACCGGTGAGGCCCCGATCGGCCAGATCTTCGGTGACGCGGCCAAGTCCGCCCCGGTCCAGGTGATCGGCGCCAAGGACCAGATCATCCAGCAGGGTCTGACCGACAACGGCGTGATCCTGGTGACGAAGGGCAAGTCCGCCGAGCAGGCCTGGTCCAACGCGATCAAGACCATCGACAACAACCTGGAGAAGTGACCGGTATGCCTTCCCGGCACTCCATCGCCGCGCCCCCCGTCAAGGGGGGCGCGGCCCCGGCCGGTTCACGTCCGGCCGGCAGCGCCCCGGAGGACGACCGACAGCGGGCCAAGCTGTCCCGCCGCTGGCAGCGGGACCTGCGCTGGAGCCCGTACGCCTTCGTCGCCCCGTTCTTCCTCCTGTTCATCGCCTTCGGCCTGTTCCCCCTCCTCTACACCGGCTGGGCGTCGTTCCACACCGTGGAGCTGACCGCGCCCACCGACATGGAGTGGGCCGGCCTGAAGAACTTCGTCCGGATCTTCGACGACGAGTTCTTCTGGAACGCGGCCCGCAACACGCTGTTCATCGGCATCGTCTCGACGGTCCCGCAGCTCGCCATGGCGATGGGCATCGCCCACCTCCTCAACTACAAGCTGCGCGGCTCCACGTTCTGGCGGGTCTCCATGCTCGCCCCGTACGCCACCTCGGTGGCCGCGGCGACGCTGGTCTTCGTCCTGCTCTTCGGCCGTGACTACGGCATGATCAACTGGGCGCTGAACTTCCTCGGCATCAACCCGGTGGACTGGCAGGTCGGCTGGGCCTCCAAGCTCGCCGTCTCCACCATCGTCATCTGGCGGTGGACCGGCTACAACGCCCTGATCTACCTGGCCGCCATGCAGGCGATCCCGCACGACCTCTACGAGTCGGCGGCCCTCGACGGCGCCTCCCGGTGGCGGCAGTTCTTCCACGTGACGCTGCCCTCGCTGCGCCCGACGATCCTGTTCACCGTCGTGGTCTCCACCATCGGCGCCACCCAGATCTTCGGCGAGGTGCTGCTCTTCGACGCCAGCAAGGGCGCCTCCGGCGGCCCGGAGCACGACTTCCAGACCCTCGGCCTGTACCTGTACGAGCAGGGCTGGGTGAACCAGCACCTGGGCCGCGCCTCGGCGATCGCCTGGACGATGTTCGCGATCCTGATCGTGATCGGTCTGGTGAACTCCGTCATCTCGCGCCGGCTGCGCACCAGTAGTTAAGGAGACCCGGCCGTGACGACGACCCTGACCCCGCCGCAGCAACCGGCGCCCGAGAAGACACCGGGCACCAAGGCCCCCCGGCGCCGCGGACCCAAGTCCGCCCGGGCGGGCGGGCACTTCCATGCCGGTCCGCTCACCTACGTGCTCCTCGCGCTGTTCACGCTGGGATCGCTCTTCCCGCTGTTCTGGACGGCTGTCGCCGCCTCCCGGGACAACTCCCGGCTGGCCCAGTCGCCCCCGCCGTTCTGGTTCGGCGCCAACCTCTTCGACAAGGTCGAGGCGGCGTGGGTCGACGGCAACCTCGGCGAAGCCTTCATCAACACCACCTTCGTGGCCGGCACCTCGGCGCTGACCATCTGCTTCCTGTCGACGATGGCCGGCTTCGCCTTCGCCAAGCTTCGCTTCAAGGGAAGCAACGCGCTGCTGCTGGTCGTGATCGGCACCATGATGGTGCCGCCGCAGCTCAGCGTGATCCCGCTGTACATGATGGTGGCCAAGCTCGACTGGTCCGACCAGCTCCAGGCGGTGCTGCTGCCCTCGCTGGTCAACGCGTTCGGCGTGTTCTTCATGCGCCAGTACCTCATCCAGGCCCTGCCCGACGAGCTGATCGAGGCGGGCCGGGTGGACGGTGCGAGCACCTGGCGCATCCTGTGGCACATCGTGTTCCCGATCGCCCGGCCCGCGATGGCGGTGCTGGCGATGCTGAAGTTCGTCGAGACCTGGAACGACTTCCTGTGGCCGTTCCTCGTCCTGACCCAGCACGGCAGTCCGACCGTGCAGGTGGCGCTGGCCGGACTCGGCCGCGGCTACACCCCGGACCAGGCCCTCATCATGGCCGGCGCACTGCTCGGCACGCTGCCGCTGCTGCTCGTCTTCGTGATCTTCGGCAAGCAGATCGTGGGCGGCATCATGCAGGGCGCCGTCAAGGGCTGATCACTCCGCGGGGCCGGCCCCTGTCCACAGGTGGCCGGCCCCGCGTTCCCGCTCTTCCCCTTCCCCCCTTCCGCCCACGGTCCCGCCGTGACCACTTCATGGGAGCGCTTCCATGCCCGATTCCGCACAGGTCTCCTTCCCCCCCAACTTCCTCTGGGGATCGGCCACGTCCTCCTACCAGATCGAAGGCGCGGTCCGTGAGGACGGCCGTACCCCCTCCATCTGGGACACGTTCAGCCATACTCCCGGCAAGACCCACGAGGGTGAGCACGGCGACGTCGCGGTGGACCACTACCACCGGTACCGCGACGACGTGGCCCTCATGTCGGACCTCAACCTGAACTCCTACCGCTTCTCCGTCGCCTGGCCCCGCGTGCAGCCCACCGGCCGCGGCCCGGCCGTGCAGAAGGGCCTGGACTTCTACCGCCGCCTGGTCGACGAGCTGCTCGCCAAGGGCATCGCCCCCGCCGTCACCCTCTACCACTGGGACCTCCCGCAGGAGCTCGAGGACGCGGGCGGCTGGCCCGCGCGCGAGACGGCCTACCGGTTCGCCGAGTACGCGGCGATCGTCGGCGAGGCCCTCGGTGACCGCGTCGAGCGGTGGATCACCCTGAACGAGCCCTGGTGCGCGGCCTTCCTGGGCTACAGCTCCGGCGTCCACGCCCCCGGCCGCACCGACGGCGAGCTGGCCCTGCGCGCCGCCCACACCCTGAACCTGGCCCACGGCCTGGGCACCTCGGCGCTCCGCTCCGTGATGCCGGCCCGCAACCAGGTCGCCGTGGCGCTCAACTCGCACGTGGTGCGCACCGTCTCCGACGACCCTCGCAACCTCGAGGCCGCCCGCCGGATCGACGACCTCGCCAACGGCGTCTTCCACGGTCCGATGCTGCACGGCGCCTACCCCGAGACGCTCTTCCCGGCGACCGCCTCGGTGACCGACTGGTCCTTCGTCGAGGACGGCGACCTCAAGCTGATCCACCAGCCGCTGGACGCGCTGGGTCTCAACTACTACACCCCGGCCACGGTCGGCCACGCCGGCACCGCGCCGGAGGACGGCCCCGCCACGGACGCGCACGGCACGGGCGACTTCTCGCCGTGGCCCGGCGCGGAGGACGTGGTCTTCCACCAGAGCCCGGGCGACCAGACCGCCATGGGCTGGACCGTCGACCACACCGGTCTGTACGACCTGATCATGCGCTACCAGCGCGAGGTCCCCGGACTGCCGATCTACATCACCGAGAACGGCGCCGCCTACGACGACGTCAAGGACGTGGACGGCCAGGTGCGGGACCCCGAGCGGGTCGCCTACCTGCACTCCCACCTGTCCACGGTGCGCCAGGCGATGGCCGACGGCGCCGACGTGCGCGGGTACTACCTGTGGTCGCTGCTGGACAACTTCGAGTGGGCCTACGGCTACTCGAAGCGGTTCGGCATGGTCTACGTGGACTACGCGACGCAGGAGCGCACCCCGAAGGCGAGCGCCCTGTGGTACGCGCAGGCCGCGCGCACCGGCACGCTCGCCGATCCGGTCGTCGAGCCGGTGGCCGTGCCGGTGGAGCCGGCCGCCGTCCCGGTCGAGATCGCGGTCGAGCCGGCGGCCAAGGCCGCCGCGGAGCCGGCCGCCGACGCGGGCTGACGGCTTGGGCGGCCCGCGCGAGGGGACGGGCCGCCCTTGTGACGTGCGGTCCGGGTCCTCGCCACACTTCCTCCCCGCCACCGGCGGAGGCGCGGGCCGCGCGAGGGAAAAGCCCGTCTCCGGTGCCGACCAGGTCACCGGGGGCGGGCTTTCCCGTCGGCGTACCGCCCTCGCCGGCGTGGCGTCGCGGGCTACGTGAACACGGAGGCCGGCGGGGCGGGCGAGGCCACGGCGGTGGCGTCGGTGACGGGTGCGGCGCCGCCGGTGAAGTCGAGCAGGGCCCGGCCGTGCTCCACCCGGGCGGTGTGCGGGTCGCCGGCCGCGCGGCGGGTCAGGTCGGCGAGGGGGAGCGGCGCGTCGGAGGCGACGAGCACCGCGTTGCCGAACCGCTTGCCGCGCAGCAGCGCGGGTTCCGCGATCAGCGCGAGCTCGGCGAACCGGGCGGCGGCGGTGGCGATCTGGCCGCGGAGGAACGCCAGGGGCGCGCCGTCCGCGATGTTGGCGACGTAGCGTCCACCGGGGGCCAGGGCGCGGCGCACCTCGTCCAGGAACTCCACGGAGGTGAGGTGGGCGGGGGTGCGGGCGCCGCCGAAGACGTCGGCGACGACCAGGTCGGCCCGGGCGTCCGGGGCCTTGGCCAGGCCCTCGCGGGCGTCGGCGGTCCGCACCCGGATGCGGGCGGCGGGGTCCAGGGGCAGTTCCCTGCGCACCAGCTGGACGAGACGCCCGTCGCGTTCGACGACCTGCTGGGACGAGCGGGGGCGGGTCGCGGCGACGTACCTCGCCAGGGTGAAGGCGCCGCCGCCGAGGTGCAGCGCGGTCACCGGCCTGCCCTGCGGGGCGGCCAGGTCGATCACGTGCCCGATGCGGCGCTGGTAGGTGAACGCGAGGTGTGTGGGGTCGTCCAGGTCCACGTGGGACTGGGGCGCGCCGTCGATCGTCAGCGTCCACCCGCGGGGGCGGTCCCGGTCCGGCACCAGCGCGGCCGTCCCGCCGTCGACCTCCTCGGTCACCCCGGGGGCCGTCGCGCCCCGTGTCTTCCTGCCCATACGCCCATTGTCGCCTCAGCACGAGGGAAGACCGCGGGGTGGGGGGCCGGTCCGGGCGAGGGAAGGCCGCGGGCGGGGGCCTCACGGAGGCCGGGTACGGGCGAGGGTCCGCGTGCGGGCCCGGGCGGACCTACTGGCAGCTGTCGGCGGCGGCGATGAGGCGGGCGGCCTCGCTGAGGGCGCGGCGCAGGACGGCGGGGTCGGTGGCGAGGCCGTCGGGGGCGGGCGGGAGGAGCCAGTCCGTGCCCTCGGCCCGGTGGACGCACCGGCTGCCGGGGACGTTCCACCGCTCCGCCGTGCCGGTCGGCACCACGAAGCCCAGGGTCCCGCCCCGGTCGTCGTGCAGCACGGGGCCCACCGCCGCGACGTGGTGGCGGCGCAGGATGTCCACCGCCTCGAGCCCGTGCCGCGTGGGAACGGTCACCACATCGCCTCGCACCGACGGACGGCTGTTCTGCATTTTCGGCCTCCAAGGACCTCAATAGCTCGAGAACCGGCAGTAACTCACGGCGTGAATCCCCAGCGGCGAATTCAGCGGCAGCGTGGAATTCAACGTCAGTGAACCCCCGGTGGACACGGACGGACGCCCCGTCCCGCCGATTCGCTCCCCTTCGCCACCCCTCGCAATGCGGTCGTCCGTCCCCAGGAACCCCTCGCGTCACACGCGCACCCCGCGTTGTCGGTGGCGGATGCCAGACTTCCCCGGGTGAGCGAATACCTGAGCGGCCCGCGCCCCGGTCGGGGCGGTCCGGGCCCCGAGCCGAACCAGTCGCCCGGGCCCGGCGGGGACCGCGTGGGCCGGGGCGAGGCCCCGTACGGCGACGCCCCCGCGCTGCGGCAGCGGCTGGCCGAGCTGCGTGGTCCCGGCGTCCAGGCCAAGCCGCTGGACGCGCGCGCCCTCGCGGCGCTGGCCGCCAACCCGGGGTGCGAACGCCGCGCGCTCCTGGACGGCGCCGGCGTGGACAAGACCGCGCTGGCGAGCGCGCTGGGCGCCCCCGCGCCGTTCGGACAGTCCCAGTTCGCCTTCACCCGCGGTCACGCCTTCGAGGCGCGGGTGAAGGGCGACGGCGGCGCGGAGCTGCTGCGGCTGGTGCGCGAGCGGCTCGATCCGTCGGCCCCGGAGCCCCCGCCCGGCGGCGCGCGCGTGCCGGACCTCGCCGCGACGGGCCCGCAGGGCCGCGCCGGCCGCACCGCGCTGGCCCTGCGCGAGGCCTCCGCCGCCGCCGCGGCGGACGGCGCGTGGACGCTCCTGGACCACCCCATGCTGGCCCTCGAGGTGGCCGGCACCCCCGCCTTCCTCGAGCCGGACGCCGTCGTGGTGCACCCGGACGGCACCTGGACGGTCGTGGAGATCAAGTCGTTCCCCATGCTGGACGGCTCCGCGGACGCCGCGAAGGTGGGCGCGGCGGCGCGGCAGGCCGCGGTGTACGTGCTGGCGCTGGAGGACGTGGCCGCGCGCCTCGATCCGCCTCCGCGGGTGCGCCACCGCATCCTGCTGGTCTGCCCGAAGGACTTCTCCAACCTGCCCGCCGCCTCCGCCGTGGACATCCGCAAGCAGCGCGCGGTGACGGCGCGGCAGCTGGGCCGGCTGACCCGGGTCGAGGAGATCGCGGCGGGCCTGGCCCCGGGCGCGTGCTTCTCCCCGGAGCTGCCCGCCGATCTGCTCACCGAGACGGTCGAGTCGGTGCGCGCGGTGTACACCCCGGAGTGCCTGGCCACCTGCGAGCTGGCGTTCCACTGCCGGTCCCGGGCCCGCGACGAGGGCACGGTGACGGTACTGGGCCGGTCCGCCCGGGCCGAGCTGGGCGAGCTGGCCGCCGTGGAGGCGGTGCTGGCCGCCGCGCACGGCGAGGCGGGGGACGCCGCCGACCCGGCGGTCGCCGCGCTGCGCCGTGCGGCCCGGCTGCGGGAGGAGGCGCTGTCATGTCGCTGATCACCACCCTGGCCCGGCTCGAGGCGATCCGCGCGGGCCGCGCCCAGCCGGCCGCCACGGTGCGGCACCGGCACCTCGCCGAGCGCCCGCTGGTGATGGTGCCGCTGACCACGGCCGGCGAGGCCGGCGCCCCGCTGGGCGCGCTGGTCGGCTGCGACCGGGACGCGCCGCGCCTGCTGGTGGTGCCGCAGCCCCGCGACCGCGACCTGCGCTCCGCCTTCCTGGCCGAGCTGGCCGACGTCGTGCTGCCCCACGTGGAGTCCTTCGCGGACGACGTCGAACTGGTGGAGGGCAAGGAGGCCGACCCGGAGACGGGGCGGCAGGTGAAGGTGGAGCGGGAGCTGTGCGCCGACGCGCCGCAGCTGATCGTGCCGAGCCGGGCGGGCGTGGAGTTCGTGCGGCTGCTGGGCCGCTCCACCCGGTTCCGCCGCACCGCCGACCAGGACCCGGAGACGGCGTACCCGGCGCCGCCGCGGGTGCCGCTGCTGGGCCGCTGGCTCACCCACTTCGGCGAGCGGGCCCGGGTGCCGGGTTCCTCGCTGCTGCTCGCCATGACCGATCTGCTGTCCCGGCACTGGGCCACCGGGCAGTCCAGCCTGGAGGACCAGCACCTGGGGGCGCTGCTCGCCTGGATCGACCCGCCCGAGGAGGAGGGCCCGACCGGCGCCGAGGCGGCGCTGCGGGCCGAGCTGGGGCGGGACCCCGAGGGCCAGCTGCTGTGCCCGCCGGCCGGTCCGGCCACCGACCCCGCCTTCGACAACCGGCTGCTGGCCCCGGCGATCGAGCGGTACGACCGGGCGCGTTCGGCGCTGGCCGCCGCCGAGGACGGGGTGGCCGCCGACGCGCTGCTGGCGCACCTGTCGCAGGCGGAGCGGGAGATCGGCGAGCTGGTCCGTTCGCGCACCCTCCCCACCTGGGAGAACGTCTGGCGCGGCCTGGATCTGCTGCGCGCGCTGCCCGAGGCGTCCCGGGTGCCGGACCGCTGGACGGGCGACCGCTGGTCGTTCACCGCGCACCGGGACCGGGTGGCCTCCGGCGAGCCCCCGCAGCCGAGGATCGACGACGCGGTCACGGCGGCGCAGAAGCTGGCCCGCCGCGAGCGGGAGCAGGCGAAGCTGGACGCCCAGGAGGCGCTGGACGACCCGCTGGTGCTGGCCGCGCGGCGGTTGACCGGGGAGGCCTTCGTCGGCGAGGTCGTCGACGTGACGATGACGTACACGGAGACCAAGCGCCCCTCTCCGCGTCCGCTGGTCACCGTGCGCACGGAGGACCGGCCGCACCTGGGCGACAAGGCGAAGGTCTTCCGTTCGCTGGAGGGCAAGCCGCAGGCGGCCCAGTTCGTCGCCGTCGAGGAGGAGGACGGCGGCGTCGCGGGCGGCGAGGGGGAGCCTTCCGAGGAGGGGCCGCTGCTCATCGTCCTGCGGATCGTGGACAGGATGGGCCGGGGCAAGGAGCCGGCCCTCGGCTCGGTGCCGGAGAAGGGCGACCGGCTCTGCTTCACGCTGTTCGAGCACGAGCCGCGGGGCGGGCCCAAGCTGCCGGACCCGGAGAACACTCCGTGGACGCACGGCGGGCCGCCCTCGGACCCGGCCCCGCTGCCCGCCGCCGATCCCGTCACCGAGGAGGACCTGCTGTGATGACGTCCGTCGGGGCCGCCCAGGCCGCCCCCTTCGATCCCGGCGCGGAGGCCGCCCGGGTCACCGAGGCGATCCTGCGCGACACGAAGGCCGGCGCGCACCGCGGCGTGGTGGTGGACTCCCCGCCCGGCGCCGGGAAGTCGACGCTGGTGGTGCGGGCGGCGCTGGAGCTGGCGGAGGCGGGGCGTCCGCTGATGGTGGTCGCGCAGACCAACGCGCAGGTGGACGACCTGGTGCTGCGGCTGCACGAGAAGCGGCCCGACCTGCCGGTGGGCCGGCTGCACAGCAGCGACGCCGACGCGTACGACAAGGCGCTGGAGGGCCTGGACAACGTCCTGCTCTCCGACAAGGCGGCCGCGCTGGCCGGGCTGCCGGTGGTGATCTCCACGGCCGCCAAGTGGGGCCATGTGAAGCCGTCCGACGCGCACTGGGAGCAGGCGATCGTCGACGAGGCGTACCAGATGCGCTCGGACGCGCTGCTGACGGTGGCCGGGCTGTTCGACCGGGCGCTGTTCGTCGGCGACCCGGGTCAGCTGGACCCGTTCTCGGTGGTGGGCGCGGAGCAGTGGGCGGGGCTGTCGTACGACCCGTCCGCCTCGGCGGTCTCCACGCTGCTGGCCCACAACCCCGGCCTGCCGCAGCACCGGCTGCCGGTGTCGTGGCGCCTCCCGGCGTCGGCGGCGCCGCTGGTGTCCGCCGCGTTCTACCCGTTCACGCCGTTCCGCGCCGGCACCGGTTTCGACGACCGGCGGCTGTCGTTCGCGGTGCCGTCGGACGGGTCGGGTCCGGACCGGGTGATCGACGAGGCGGCGCATTCGGGGTGGGGGCTGCTGGAGCTGCCGCACCGGCTGACGCCGCGCACCGATCCGGAGGCGGTGCGGGCGGTCGCCATGGTGGTGCGGCGGCTGCTGGACCGGGGCGGGGCGGCGGTCTCGGAGCGGTCGGACGTGCCTGCGCCGCTCACCGCCGACCGGGTCGCGGTCGGCACGGCCCACCGCGACCAGGCGGCCGCGGTGCGGGCGGCGCTGGCCGAGCTGGGGGTGCGGGACGTCGTCGTCGACACCGCCAACCGGCTGCAGGGGCGGGAGTACGACGTGACGGTGGTGCTGCACCCGCTGTCGGGGCGCCCGGACGCGACGGCGTTCCACCTGGAGACGGGGCGGCTGTGCGTCCTCGCGTCACGGCACCGGCACGCGTGCATCGTGGTCTGCCGGGCGGGGGTGGCCGACCTGCTCGACGACCACCCGTCCACGGAGCCGGTGCAGCTGGGCGTCACCGTGAAGTTCCCGGACGGCTGGGAGGCCAACCACGCGGTCCTCTCCCACCTCGCCGAACACCGCGTCCCCTGGCACCCCTGACCACCGCGCCGCCTCCGCGACCCACCGGCACCCCCGAGCACCCTGGCACCCGCCGGAGGCGGCAGGAGATCGCAGCCCCGGACGGCTGGGAGGCCAACCAGGCGGTCCTCTCCCACCTCGCCGAACACCGCGTCCCCTGGCACCCCTGACCACCGCGCCGCCTCCGCGACC